>CAIVCR010000063.1 GCA_903904515.1 uncultured Bacteroidia bacterium | reverse complement strand
TTTTTAAAAGCATCTATACTTTTTGTGAATTGCATGCGTTACTATTTATTATTATCGAATTATTTGAATCAATCTACAATTTTATTTAACTCTATGTCAATCAGCTGTGTCAACCAGCTGTGTCAACTTGCTGTGTCAACCGGCTGTGTCAACCGGCTGTGTCAACAGGTTATGACATTTTTTTGAGGCTGGATCAAAAGTCATTCTACCGCAGAGATTCGCAAAGAAGACGCAAAGTTACGCAGAGATATCTATCATTAATTTAATACTTTGCGACTCTCTGCTGATTCCCTTAGCGGTTCTCAGCGGTTAAATTTTTTACTTTTGAAACAGACTCATGTTCCATCCACGCTTTAAACTTAAGATATAATTTTAATACCTTATTGTTTTCCGTTTAGGATATTCGCCGCTTCAACGGCATGATAGGTGATGATGATGTCAGCACCTGCACGTTTGATTGAGGTTAATATCTCCATCATAACACGCGGTCCGTCGATCCATCCCTTTTCGGCAGCAGCCTTAAGCATTGAAAATTCGCCACTTACATTGTATGCAGCAACAGGCATATTGAATTCATTTTTAACACGATAGATCACATCAAGATAGCTCAGTGCCGGCTTAACCATCACGATATCTGCACCTTCAATAATGTCTTGTTCCACTTCGCGAATCGCTTCGTTTGAATTGGCCGGATTCATCTGGTAAGTGGCTCGGTTTCCAAATTTAGGAGCACTCTCAGCCGCTTCGCGGAAGGGACCATAAAACCCGGATGCATATTTCGCTGAATAGGCCATGATTGGTATTTTGTTATACCCATTGGCATCGAGCTGGGTACGGATTTCTCCGACCCGACCATCCATCATGTCGCTTGGAGCGATCATATCCGCACCCGCCTCTGCAAGTGAAACAGATTGTCTGGCAAGTGTGATAAGGGTTGCATCATTATCCACATCACCATCAATGATTGTTCCGCAATGGCCATGAGTAGTATATTCACAATTGCAAACATCGGCAATAAGATACAGACCTGGCACCGCTTCTTTAAGGGCCCGGATTGCCTGTTGTACAATGCCATTGTGTTCACATGCAACACTTCCATCTTCATCCTTTACCGGCGGAATTCCAAACAAAAGGACAGCCCTTACTCCTGAGGCATATATATTTTTGCACTCGATAACCAGTTGATCAACTGAAAGCTGATAATTGCCCGGCATAGAGTTAATATGATTTCTTACATTGGTTCCTGAAACAACAAACAGGGGCATCACAAAATCATCCGCTGAAAGTTTTGTTTCCGTAACCATCTGTCTTAAAACACCATTGTACCTTAATCTTCTTAGTCTTGTTACAGGGAATGCCATAATCTTTTGTTATTATAATTGGTAAAATTCGTTAATTGCATCTCTTATTCCTTCTGCATTTGATTTGCGGGCTGTGAAGAGTGGCTCAAAACCAGCTTTTTGAATAGCCTTTGTCGTTACACTTCCGATACTGGCCATCTTTAGTTTTCCAATCAGCGGCGGCTCATAAAAAGAACAGAAGTTATTAAATGTCGAAGGACTGGTAAAAACGATCAGATCGTACGCGTCGTTTTTAATCTGCTCAAGGATTGCCTGATCAGCCTGAGCCGGTTTAACTGTTTGATAAACGTTAATTCGCCGGGTTGTATTCCGGACAGATAAACGGTTTTCCAGGGTATTGTCGGCAAGATTACCCAACGAGAGTAAAATCTTCAGATTCTCAGGGTTGTATTTGGCCTCAAAACGGTTTAATAATTCTTCGCCTGTATTTTCTTCACTGATGAAGGTGGGTGCGTATCCGTAATATTCAAGCTCCAGTCCTGTTTTTAAACCGATTACCGCTATTTTTAAGTTTTTAGGAAGAGTTGTATTTCCTTTGTAGTCAATGAGTTGTTTGAAGAAATTCACAACTCCGTTTTTGCTTGTGAAAAATATCCAGTCGAAAGATTCGAGGGTATTCAGATCTTCAGCCATTTGGGTATCCAGCGGTGAGGGGACAATCTCAATCATCGGAAGCGAAAGCAATTTGGCTCCGCTTGATTTTATAATTTCGGGAAGAGTATCACTTGCTTCCAGCGCCCTGGTCGAAATAATCACCTTATCTTTTAGAGTCAGAATTGCCTGCGGATTGGCGAGGGTTTCGGTCCTGATCTCACTCAGAATCTGAGCTCCCCCCTGGTTGTAAAGACTTTTTGCGAGTTTTGCAGAGAGGAAAACAGCATCACTGAGAGCACCTTCGGCTGATTCCCGCAGGAACTTCGATCCGTCAATACTGGAGATAAATCCCGTAATCTTAAATTTGTCTCCTTCGATTTTAGTATAACTGCCAACCGGTATCTGGCATCCCCCTTCGAGGGTTCCAAGAAATGTTCTTTCCGCCTCGGTGGCTGCGAACGATTCAGTATGGTTTATTTTAGAAACGAGTTCTTCGGTGGCAGGATCATTCTCCCTGATTTCAACGGCAATAGCCCCCTGGCTGCAAGCGGGAATCATCAATTCGGGATCGAAAAGTTCCGAGATATATTCGGCCATTTCCAACCGCTGTAAGCCTGCGCCGGCCATCACCATCACATCGCAATACCCCTCCTGCATTTTGCGGATGCGTGTATTGACATTGCCCCGGATTTCAATAATCTTAAAATCGGGGTTGATGCGAAGCAACTGTGCTTTTCTTCGGAGGCTTGAGGTCGCTATAACATCTTTGGAAGTGAGGTCTTTAACTTTTCGTCCGTCAAGGCTGATCAGTGCATCCCGGATATCTCCGCGTTTCAAGACAGCTCCCAGTTTAGCCCCTTCAGGAAACCGTGTGGGTAAATCTTTAAGACTATGGACAGCCATGTCGATATCTCCGTTGAAAAGAGCAGTCTCCATCTCCTTGGTAAACAGTCCTTTGTCGCCAATTTTCGACAAGGCAACATCGAGAATCTGATCCCCTTTCGTTTTTATGATTTCAATAACAAATGTAGTGTCGGGGTAGTGTTTTTGTAGCTCTTCCTGCACAAGAAAAGCCTGGTACAAAGCAAGTTTACTGCCTCTTGTACCAATCTTTATAGTTGTATTACTCATTAATTGAATTCGAATAATTTATTAAGCATCGAAATGTATTCTTCCTGTCTCCCATTATTGGTAACCGATTTTACATTTTCGATCATTAAGCCAATAAATTTTTTCGTGATGATCTCTCCGTATGCAACAGCTTTTTCGTGGTCATCAACCTTTTGGTTTTTGAGGTAACCATCAAGCATCGTCTTGTTGACTTCCTGGAAGCGGCTGGAGATATTCTGAAAGGTTGGAACTAAAACCTGGATAGCATGCCATTGTGAAAATTCGTTAACCGACTCTTCGATAATGATTTCTGCGTGTGAGATCTCCCCTTTTCTGCGCTCCAGGTTATCTTCGATCACTTCGTTTAAAGCGTCAATATCATAGACATGAACATTTTCGATTTGACCAACACCTACAGCAACATTACGCGGTACTGAAAGATCTATAAAGAAAAGTTGTTCATTATTGCGGGCTACCATGGCATTGCGTACCATCTCTTCGGTAAACAGGGGTCTCTTGGATGCTGTGGAAGTGATTACGATATCGTTAGAGGTGAGCAATTCTTCGAGCTGACTAAAATCGGCAACCTTACATTTATATTTTTCAGCCAGTTCGCATGCTTTTTCCTGGGTCCGGTTGACGACTGTAAACTGGGAACAATCCTTTTTCTGCAGGTTTAACATGGTCAGTTCGCTGGTTTGACCGGCGCCTACTACCAATACCGGATGTGAACAAAGATTCTGAAGTTTCCTTCCGGCTAGTTCAACCCCAACATAACTGATTGAAACAGCACCTTTGTTCAGGGCTGTATTCGTGCGGATCTCCTTACCTGTTTTTAAAGCTTCATTGAAGAGCTTGTATAGAACTGAACTGCAGTGCTGAAGAGACTGGCTGATATTAAATGCGTCCTTGATCTGTCCAACAATCTGATATTCACCTAATGCCATTGAGTCAAGACCAGATACTACACGAAACAAATGTTTTACTGCATCATCATTTTTGGCCTGATAAAAATGGGCTTTTACTTCTGTGGCAACTTTGCGGTATTCGATCAGTGTATTTCCGATTAAATCGAAATCTGAAGTGAGGCTGCTATCTTTAAGTTCAAAGTAAATCTCTGTGCGGTTACAGGTGGAGACTACAACAGCTCCAAGTATTCCTTTAGCTTTTAGCTGAGGTACAAATCGTTTGATGTCTTCTTCGCAAAATACAAATTTCTCCCTTATTTCAATTGGAGCCGATTTATGATTTAATCCAAATAGTCCTATCATCCTATTTTGCTTTCTGTTGATTACAGTGCAATTTTAAAAATAGAATCTGAAGCAAATCTGAAGTAAAACACCGAATTCATCAGAATTTAGCAGGTAAACTCAGTGAGAATCTTTATTCATTTTAATTTTAAATAATTGCAGCAATTAATGGGATGACTCAAATTTAATTCAGAAGTCTTTAAGTCTCTGATTTGTGCTTTAAAGCAATTGAATATCAATTAGATGAATATTTTCTATTGTCTGTTATTAAGAATGAAACCAGCATAAAAATTTGGCGGCTTTCCAGTCTTAATTAATTATTTAGATTCTATCTTAATTACTGATTTATTGAAATTAAGCTTTGTAAAAGTCAACCTGCATCACATGCATGCTGTTTTGATAGCTGTAACTGACCTTAAACCCATACATTGTACAAATTTTCTCAACAATTGATAAACCAAGTCCGAGCGATTCGGGTGATGTGGAGGAGGTGTGAAACCGCTTAAACAGAATTTCAGGGTGGAACTGAAGTTCCGGTCCTGAATTGGCAATGCGAAGGGATTCCTTCGTGAGTTCAATTTTCAGCTCACCTCCTGTGATGTTATGCCTCAAGGCGTTCTTGATCAGATTGACAAGGAGGATCTCCGCCAGATAGGGGTTCATCGGGACGGTAATTTCGTTATCCATCTGTTTTGTCACCTTGATTTTCTTGGCGTGGATCAGGTCTTCAAGGCTCTCGAGCTGATGATTAATCATGATCGAGGGGTTCACCGGCTTCGATTCGGGGAATTGCCTGTTCTCAATTTTTGCCAGTAGAATCAGCGTTTTGTTAAGCCTCGACAACCTGTTTGAGGCTTCATAAGCATCGGCCACCGTTTTGTACTGCTTCTCCTTCATGTCGCCCGACTGCAACAGCAATTCCATCTTTGAATTGATGATTGCAAGTGGCGTTTGAATTTCATGGCTCGCATTTTCGATGTATTCCTTGAGATTCAGATAGTCACTTTTGATCCGTTCAGTCATGGAAACCAAAACCCGGTTCAGGTCATCAAATTCCTTTATGTCTGAATGTTGCAGCGAAAAATGTTCATGCGAATTGACATCGTAATTCCTGATCTTTGTTATCGTATCATAAAAAACCTTCCAGTCCTGCCGGGAGGAGTGCCGGTTTACGATAATCAGGGTTACAATAATCATGATTATCAGCAGATTCATAAGGATAACTATGCGAATAATCAACCTGTCTGTCTCCTCCAGAGGTTTAAAAACCTGGATGTAGTAATCGTGGTTTTGAATTGTTTTTACAAATCCCAGTTGCCGGTATAACTCATATTGATTGGTCTCCTGATTGAAGAGCAGGGTGTCGGAATATTGTTCAAGAGGCCGGGGTTGGAATATGGGGGTGATAATTATGGTATCACTTAGATTTACAGTTTGTTTAGCCGATGAATGAGCAGCATCAAACTCTTTTGTGAGGCTGATTTCCCTCTTTTTTAATTCAAGATTGATATTCTGATCAACCTGCTGACGGAGCATAAAATAGAAAGCCACCATCCCGATCAGGAAGACAAAAAGGGAGATCGCCAATAAGTTCAGGGTTATTTTATTTAGAAGTCTCAACTTAGTTCAAATTTATAGCCTAATCCGTAAATCGTTTTAATGTAATCCTCGCACCCTTTTTTAAGCAATTTTCGGCGGAGATTTTTGATATGTGTGTAGATAAAGTCGTACGAATCTGCAAGATCCATATAATCTCCCCACAAATATTCTGCAAGTCCGGCCTTGGTAATTACCCTGTTTTTGTTCGAGATAAAAAACAGCAGAAGTTCGTATTCTTTTTTGGTCAGTATGATTTCCTGTTCGTGGACAAATGCCTTATGTTCATCGGGAATTAACCTGATTTCGTTGACAATAATCTGATTGTTTCCGCCGTAACTAATTCTCCGGTTGATCGATTTGAGGTGCGCCATAAGCTCAGCCAGATGAAAGGGTTTTGTGAGGTAGTGATCTGCCCCGATTTCAAGACCTTCGATGCGGTTTTCGAGTGAGTTAAGTGCTGATATAATGATAATTCCAAGTGTTATCGATTGTTTTTTGATCAGTCTGATCAGGTCGAGCCCATTTCCGTCGGGCAAATTGATATCAACCACGATGCAATCGTATTGATACATCCCGATCTTTTCAACGGCATCAAAATAATTGTAGACCGCTTCGCACATATGCCCCTCTTCGGCAAGGTACTCCACCATCGAATCAGAGAGCGGTTTTTCGTCCTCAACAATCAGGATCTTCATGGTTTAAGCTTCAATCATTTTATATCCAGTTAACAGGTTTTAAACAAACCTGCAATAATTTATCCTCATCACTTCCCGCCTGCGGCTGATGGTTATATTCAAATCTTACCGTTGGAGGCAGGCTCATAAGGATACTTTCGGTTCTGCCATTGGTCTTTAATCCAAATATTGTTCCCCTGTCATGGAGTAAATTAAACTCTACATATCGTCCTCTTCGGATCTCCTGCCAGACTTTATTTGATTCTGTAAATGGCCTGTTTCTCCTTTTTTCAACGATAGGTAAGTACGCGTTTACGAAGGCCTCACCGCATGATTTTGAAAAATTGATCCAGAAATTTACATCTTTTACGATGTCCGGCTTTTGATGATCGTAAAAGATGCCGCCTATGCCACGTCGCTCCCTGTTCCGGTGTTCATTCACAAAATATTCATCACATTCGTTCTTAAAAGCAGGATAAAAATCGGGATCAAAGCGGTCACAAACATCCTTGTAAGTACGATGAAAATGACGGGCATCCTCATCAATAAGGTAATAGGGCGTTAAATCTGTGCCGCCACCAAACCAACGGTCGGTGGCTTCATCCTGGTCATTGTATAATTCGAACATGCGGTAATTGCAGTGTACTGTTGGCAAAAAGGGGTTCCCGGGATGAATCACAAGGCTTAATCCGCAGGCAAACCATTTAACGCCATCAATGGCCAGCTCTTTTCGCATGGTATCCGAAACATTTCCATAAACCACAGAGGTGTTTACCCCCCCTTTTTCAAACACATCTCCATTGGATATTACTCGGGTTTTACCGCCTCCGCCTCCGTCACGTTGCCAGCTCTCTTCTATAAATTTGCCCTTGCCGTCGCATTTTTCAAGCGAAGCACAAATTGAGTCCTGCAACTCATGTATCGTTTTAATCCATTGATCTTTAATGCTCATCTGATTTAGCAAATTTCGAATTAGTTTAGTGTTGTTTGTTGTCCTAATTCGTTGATCAGCTGTTCCAATCCATCGATCCATGCAGGGTTGTTATTCAGACTCTCCACCATTTGCAGATGTTCTCCTCCATGTTCTTTAAACAAATGACCGTACTCGTATTCAATTTCCACCTTTGTTTCGAGGCAATCGGCAACAAAGGAAGGGGCAAAAACAAGTATTCTTTTTGTTCCCGATTTTGCCTTTTCAATAAGTATTTTATCGGTAAATGGGGACATCCAGTTTTTGCTCAATCGCGACTGGAAAGTTACGGAATAATCTTTAACCGGGAGGCCCATTTTTGCAGCAATTAGCCGGGCCGTTTCGTAACAGGCAGCTTTGTAGCACAATTTCCCCTCAGGAATGGTTTCCGTTGCGCAAAGACACGACTGACAGTCTTTTCCCGGATGAAGTTTATTGATTTGCCGTAAGGGTAATCCATGAAATGAGAATAAGACGTGATCATAACTGGAAACATCATATTTCGCCCCTTGCGCCGCAAATGCGTTCACAAAGGCAGGATGGTCGTGAAACCTGCTGACCATCTGAATTTCCGGAAAGGTCTGCCAGCTACTGATCTGTCTCATGATCAGTTCGTACACCGAACCGGTGGTCGCAGAGGCATATTGAGGGAAAAGCGGGATGATGATTAGCTTTTTAAAGTTCTGTGATTCAATCTCCTTAAGGATCTTCTTCAGATCAGGGTTGCCGTAACGCATTGCATTGAATATCCGGTAACGCTCGCCGATCCGGGACTGAAGTTCAGTTGCCACATACTCTGAGTAATATAAAAGAGGTGACCCCTTTTCGCTCCACAAGCGCTGATAGAGTTTGGTCGAACCCGGAGCCCGGAAAGGGACAATAATCATATTCACCAGGATTTTCTGGGGGATCCAGGGGAGATCAATAACCCGGCGATCGTTGAGAAACTGAAAAAGATATTTTCGCACATCAGATAATTTGGGCGAATCGGGCGTGCCCAGGTTGACAAGAAGAACTGCTGTCTGATCCATTTAGAGTTATTGGTTAAAACTTTAAATCCGGTAAATGCAACATGCTTTTAGGGGTTGTTTCCGGATAGTAATATTAGAAAAAAATGAGGATTTGAAAATATTAAACTTCAACAATTAATTTTCCGAGATTTTTTCCCTCAAAAAGGGCAATAAATGCTTCAGGAAGTTTATCAAATCCGCGAAAGGTAGTACTGGTATATTTAAGTTTTCCGCTCGCGACCAATTTGGCAAGGACTTTAAAACCTTCCGGAAATCGCTCTGTATAATTACTCACAATGAACCCCTGCATCAAGGCACTTTTCTTGAGTAATATCCCCTGGATCCTTGGACCGATCGGTTGGGTTGTGACGTTGTAAAGTGAGATTTGTCCGCAAATAATAATCCTGGCAAACTTGTTGATCTGTGAAATTACGGCATCAGAAATTTCCCCACCTACATTGTCGAAGTAAACGTCAACACCTGAAGGACAGGCCGCTGTTATAGCAGCCCCCATGTCCGGAACAGTCTTGTAATTAATCGCTGCATCAAAGTTGAGTTCATCCAGCAGATAATTTACTTTCGCATCATCACCGGCTATTCCGACCACGCGACAGCCCTGAATTTTAGCCAGCTGTCCGGCAACGATTCCTACAGCACCGGCGGCTCCTGAGATCACGACCGTTTCCCCATGTTTCAGTTTTCCAATCTCAAGTAATCCAAAATATGCGGTAAGTCCGGGCATACCCAGTATTCCCAGGTAATATCCTAACGGTGCAAAGTTTTCATCGACAATAGTAAGCCCGGTTGCATCCATGACAACTTCCTCCTGCCAGGGCAAAAATCCCAGGACGTAACTTCCGGCCTTAAATCCTTCAGCCCGACTCTCTAAAATCAGGGCGATTCCACCTCCGCCAATAGCCTCTCCCACCTGAAAAGGTGCGACATACGATGGGCCGTCGTTCATCCGTCCCCGCATATAAGGATCCACAGAGAAAGTATGCGGAGCAAGCCTTACCTGACCCGCTTTTAAGCCAGGAATTTCAATTACCCTGGTCTCGAAATTTTCCGGTGTGGGTAGACCAATTGGCCTTGATTTCAATAGAATTTGCGTTGCCATTTTCTTTAATTGCTTTTAATTCATATAACACTTTTTGTGCAATATTGTTGCGGATCATGTAAGGTAAAAATATTGAACTGGCCGCTTAAACAATAGGCATTTCTCAATGTTATAGTTTAATTTTAATCTTCCCTTCAAATTGGGGAGAGACAACTTAAGCACTATACTAAAAATAAGAAATATGAATACAGAGCCAATTGTAATTGAGCAAGCCTTTAAGGTTCCTGCTTCAAGAATATGGAGTGCAATCACCCGAAAGGAGGAGATGAAGCTGTGGTATTTTGACCTCCCTGAATTTAAGGCTGTTCCCGGATTTCAGTTTCAATTTTCAGGAGGACCAACACCCGAGAGACAATATTTGCACTTGTGCGAAATCATGGAGGTTATTCCGGACCGAAAATTGGCATACACGTGGCGATACGATGGCTATCCCGGTGTTTCGGAGGTTGTCTTTGAGCTGACTGGTAATGGGGATGAGATATTGCTTCGATTAGTTCACCTGGGACTCGAAACTTTTCCTGAGGATAATGCTGACCTGTCCAAACAGAATTTTCAGATTGGGTGGAAGAGTATTGTGAGTGGTTCCTTAAAAGAATACCTTGAACCCTCCGATCATTGATTGATTAAAATTGAAAAGGACAGAGCCGGGCGGCTCCATCCTTTTACTAAAACCAAACTAACTAACTAAACCTAAACCTATGAATTAAATGCACTGCAAACATAATGCTCCAAAAGGCAACCACCAAATTAATTAAGTTAATGAAATTTAAAAGAATCCAAAAGATGTGATCTTTGTGTAAATATTTCGTTATTTTAGAAATAAAAACTGAAGCGGATGAAATTAGACAGAAACATTTTGATTTCAGCCTTAATACTGGTTGTACTCTTTTTGTTTAGTGGTAGTTGCTCAAAGAAGGGTGTTTCAATTCCTAACCCAAAACCCGGAGGTAGTGTGACGGACATCGATGGAAACATCTATAAAACAGTTGTCATCGGAAACCAGGAGTGGATGGCTGAAAATCTAAAAGTTACCCGGTACCGCAATGGCGACACGATTCCAAATGTTAAGGACACAGCCTGGGTAACTTTACTTTCGGGAGCATTTTGCTGGTACAATGATGATTCTGTAACCAATAAAAAGAGCTATGGGGCATTGTATAACTGGTATGCAGTGAATGAAAACAGGGGATTGGCACCTGCCGGATGGCATATTCCATCCGATGTGGAGTGGGCAACCCTGACAACATTTGTTGGAGGCGATAGTATAGCGGCCATCAAACTTAAGGAGAAAGGGAAAACACACTGGCTAAATCCGAATGCCGCTTCAACCAATGAAACCGGGTTTACGGCCCTCCCTGGCGGGAGCTTATACAATAAAGAGACCTACAGCTATCTTGGGAATTATGGTTACTGGTGGAGTTCGACTGAAGAAACTTTATCGACCGCCTGGTTTAGGGGAATGTATTATTCGAGTGCTGTTTTCAGGAATAACTCAGCAAAGAGTAACGGATATTCCGTCCGTTGTGTTAAGAATTAGGACAATTGATTAAACCCGCTAAAAAAGATAGCCCCTCAGTATTTGAGGGGCTATCTTTTTTAAGAATATGTTTTAAACAGACAAGTCAAATTAGTTTTGCAAAGTAAACATCGTTTAAAGCAACAATTTTGGTGCTCTTAAAAACCGAATAAGGGATATAAAAGAAACCTGAATTTCCCCATGCCAATCCCCATGAATTCTGGCATTTGAATGCTCCGGTAGTAGTTACTCCTGCTGCGGATGTGTAGGTAAATGCATCGTCGTAACCAACAATTGGAACCGCATGTCCGCCAAGTACTTTGACGCCAGTCGCGAGGGTAATGAAATCTGCTTTTAATGGATTATAGGTAAAATTGGTTTTACTTAGGCGCTCAAAATAGGTGTAAGCGGTATTATCATCCACATTGAATCCCATCATTACAGGAATATTATTTGACAAAAGGGTTTTAACTGCAATAACCCCGGCATCGGTGTTCGTTGCAGCAATTGCTCCCCAGTAAATACTCGAACCAGCGTTTGCAGGAATTTTGTAGGTTTTAGCCTCGGTCATAGCTGCCGTAGATGGCGCAGTCTTGTAAGCGACTGTTTTGTTGCTTGTTGGATAAGGATAAGATCCTTCCAGACAATCCCCATAGGCCTGTAAAGCCTGCGGAATATTTACCATATAGGCACCATTGTCGGCAGTTATTTTTTGTTTCTGAATCAACACCCGTTCACAATAGTAAATAAATGCAGGACTTAGCACTTTATCCGTAGGAATGGGTTTGTAGTGATAGAGAATCTCGTTCGTTTCTGCTCCGCAAAATGCTGTACATGAACCAATTTGCAATTGATCTCTGACGGCTGGAGTCCACATGGTCAACCAGGTGGCATCCAGCGTTACCGCTTTTAAACCTAGTTTTGATACTAATAATTCTCTTGAATAAAGGGGGACGTTCATGTATTGATCCGGCGTCATCGGTAGCAGTCCATAGACATGCTGACCGGCGGGGGTCATGATGTCCGGCAGTTGCAGGTTCCCGTCAGTATTCAGGTCGACACTCTTGCTGCATCCATAGAACATCAAAGCTATGAATGTCATCGCAGATAAGAATCCGGAAATTTTAGTTTTCATACTATCAGTGTTTTAGAAATTAAAAATATGGGAGTGCTTTGGAATATAACTTTTTTGTCCGGCAAATATAATGAATAATTCAGGCGTTGTCAAATTTATAGTAAATATTTTTTCAACAAACAGTACTATTGTAAAATATTTTTATGCAATATGGCTTGCTGGCTCCCGCGGGTCTTGAAATTTGAATGGCTAATAGATCATCTCTTTTAAGGCCGATTCGATTCAAGTATTTGATAATGTGAATAATGTATTTTTGTTATTAGTTTTGGCGAATTATTTCTCTCCAAGTGGAATCGTAATCAGGCTAAAGGAGTGTGCAGGAAAACTATACGTGAATTTTCCGCCTTGTACGTTCTGCGTTTTCTTTATCGTTTTGACCAATTGATGTTCTGCTGAATTCTGATCTTTTCGGAATCCATTCGTATCAGCAAGGGGTGATCCGGGTTCATATAACCCACCATAAATACAGCGTCCTATATGTTCCACAAAATTTCCATAGATCATTTTGTCAATTGTCCCAATCTCCCTTTCAATGTCAATCTTAATCCTGGCCCGGTTATTTTGAGCACACAGATTGCTTGCTGTGACAAACGTGAAAGCCTGGAAAACCAATAGGAACAGAATTATACAAAAAATTAATCGGCTATTTTTTGTCTTCATACTTTGGATAGATATATGTTTGCAAACAGAAAATGGGTGAAATTTAATAATCCGGCCCTTCTTCTGACTGCATTTAAAAATCAATTTAGGTTCAATGGTATGTCCCGATTTGAAGAAATCATTACGCACCTCACGTTCAAAATTAACCAAATTTTAATTATCTTCTGAATAACAAATGAATAATATTAAATTTGTTAAATGATACTAATTCTTATCTAATTATCCTTTTTACCAAACTTACGCCGTTACACGGCTCTTTAGAGGTTTAGGCGCATCGCACCGAAAGTTTGGTAAAATTGCGGGAATACAAAAAATCCAGCCGCATAGCGGCGACAGATCTATTAGTGAACATGCGACATTATATTGTTCTCATTACTTAAGTCTGACGGCACATTGAATAATATGCGACAATAAATTATTCTTAATACTTAAAAGAACTCGGTTGTCCGGGAAGTATCTTGTCAGTATGAATTATTATTAATCAGTAATAAATATTCAGATGAAACGTGACTCCTTTTTGAAGCTCTCCTCGCTCTCTCTGGCCGCATTAGTTACCCCTTCGCTCTGGGAGAAGTTACTAGCTGGCACGGATAATAAAATCAACCTCCGGGATTATTTTACCTGGGATGATGAACAGGTGATAACACTGGCAGAGAATATTTTCGATAAATGTATCTTTCATAAAGTAATGCCTCCTGAAGGTACGCTAAAGCACCAGTGGATTGCGCCGGGGGGTGGATATAAAGGGCAGTGGATCTGGGATACTATGTTTGTGACCGATTTACTGAGCATTTTCCCGGGGCAAAAATCGGTGATGCACGAGGTATTTCAGAACTACCGGGATTTTCAGATCCGATGGAACAGGGTTAAACCGGAATATGCCCGTGATATGATTCCCTGCATGATCGAACCTTTCAATACGGATAAATGGTCAGAGTATCCCGCCTATTCCCAGATTCCAATTTTGGCGTGGGGTCTTGAGCAGATTTACAAGCGGAATAACGATGTTGAGTTAATCAAGGAAAATTTGCAATCAATTGAGGACTTTCACGAATGGTACTGGCGTGAGCGCGATGTGACCAATATCGGGATGGTTAGTGTCGGATCTTACAGCGGGGTTATTCAGCATGCGCGTTTCGAGACCTATGACTTTGACGGAACACTCGATCATTTAAAACTTACCAAACACCCTAACCGAAACAGCGAAGCGGAGGGTGCCTGGTACGGTGATGTTCTGGTAACCGGTAATACCGCCTATCTGGTCATGGCCGAGAAATGCCTGGTCCGGTTAGCCAAAATTGGTGGGGATAAGGAGATGATTATCAGAAGGGAGGCGAGGATCCATAAAAGTGAGGAGGCGGTGCGCAAATATATGTGGGATGAAGAATCGGGAATATTTCTGGCTGTTCAACGCGATACGCTGGAGAAAATAAAAGAACCCAGCATCGGATGCTGGATGCCTCTCTATGCCGGAATTCCCACAAAAGCGATGGCCAAAAGGATGGCATCTGTTCTTGGTTCCAAAGGGTGGCAAACACCACTGACCGTTCCCACTATTCCCAGTGATGATCCACGCTATCAGTCCGGTGGGTTTTGGCGCGGCGATGTCTGGCCCGCTTCCACCTATCAGATAGTCCGTGGACTTAAGGACTACGGATATGACGACATGGCGGCACAGATTGCGGACACATTAATTGAGAATGTCCTGAAAAATGGGGTGAATGAACGGTATGACTCACAAACCGGGAAAGGGCTGGGGGTCGATTACCTGGGAATGAGTTGTACATTGGTAACTATGATGCTGGAAGGGATCAGCAAAAAATATAAATTAGGAATGAAAAATAAATGAGCGTTGAGTATTAACAGTTGAATTACCTATTAAATTTTTTGAGATGAATAGACGGTCTTGCCTTAGTTTCGCGATGTTTCTAATAATTCTGCTGCCTCTTACGGGTAATGCGCAGCAACAATTTACCCCTGCCGACCCCGAATATTATGCAATGGAGCGGCCGCAAATCCGGTTTGATGATCAGCAGGTGATGCTTTTTAATTACAGGGGATTTGCATGTCCGCGGCAGTACAGCATAACCAGTTTTACCAACGTGCAGTTTTTACCGCTAAACGCTCCGAATTATACGTTTAATCTCAATTTTCTGGATCATACTACGGGTAAGACCATAAGGGATGACGTCCCTTCGATTTGGGATAAATGGATAAATGAGGGGAAGGGGATTGATCCGCTGGGTGCCAACTTCAGGCCTAATTCGCCCTTTCTGATGGTTACACAGGACGAAACCTGGCAACCAAATGCCTATTTCAGATCGGGGACTTTTCATAAGGAGATTGAGGGTAAATGGCTCAGTTTTTCAATCAAAAGCTGCACAAATGTCTCATACAGCACCGATGAAGTATACCTGAAAGTTGTCTTAAAAAACAGGAAGGACAAGCCGTTACTACTGACACTTATCCCGCAGCAAATTGCCAACCAAATGTATTGTGACGGGATCAAAGGTTCGGACTCTGCCCGACAGGTCGACGCATTTACCCTGGGAAGTGCTCAGATGCATGCACGGGTATCTTCAGATATTCAGACGATCAGCGATAAGGGTTTTGAGCTCACACTCCCACCGGGCGAATATGTGACCGCTTATTTTGCTGTTCAGTTTTATCCTGCAACTACTAAAGCCCCGGATATTATACAAAAAGATATCGCTTCCCGAATGAAAGCAGCCGATCAGGTAACGAGAAAAAAGCTGAAATGGGCCTATGAAAACGTTCCGAAGCTCGAAAGCAGTAATAAAAAACTTCAGGAATATTATTACCGCTGCCTTCTTTCGGTAATGATGAGCCGGTATGAAAATCCGAAATATATCACCAACCCCTTCTGGGCAGTGGGTTACTGGCCGTATACAATAAGCTGGGATACTTCCTACGCATCGGATATACTGGCCATGCTCGATCCAAAAAGTTTGAAAGAGGCGATCCTGACCGATTTCCGCGAGGTGAAGATGAAACGAACCTATGTTAGCTGGAAAGGGGCAGAGTGGGATAATTTATATATCCAGGAGCCTTTTGCACTGCAGATTATGATTGAAGCTTATTTAAGACATACCGGCGATTTTACACTGTTTAATGCCAAAGCCGGAGATGTTACTGTATGGGAAGGGATGCAACAGTGGGTTAACGAATTAAAAACCAACTATACCAATAAGAAGGGGTTGATGGATGTTGGTTATGATACCCAGAAAATTATTGAGATCCGGACCGACGGGTATAATCATGTGGTGCCGATCGTGAATGTGCTGACCACCCATCTGCTCTATCGCATGTCTGAGTGGGCAGGAATATTGAAAGATAAGAATTTTCAAACCTATAAAAATGATGCGGATAAGCTCAAAGGTCTGATGAATCAAAATCTGTGGAACGATCAGATTGGGTGGTTCGATAATCTCTATCCCGATGGTACGAAAGAGGCGATATGGACCAATCACCTGTTCGATGCGCTCGGTACCGACTATTTAACAGGTAACCAGGTGAATAAATTGGTCAGCCACCTCCGGGAGGGGGAATTTCTGGGTAAATTCGGGATTTATTCAATTGCCAGAAAGGACAGTGTTCATTGGGATTTAATTGATTCTGACTGGGGAGGTGGCGGACAATATGCCGGTATGCCGGGGCGGATCTCCCGTAACCTTTACAGGCAGGGCTTTGCTGAGATGGGCTGGGATATCCTGAAACGGAACATGCGATACATCGAATATTTCCCCTACCTGCCCCAAAATCCACGGACTGATGCTCCGATTCAGGACCGCTCCTCAATGCCGGTTGAAATTTCTGCGGGCGCTGGGATGGAAGCGGTAATATTTGGGACTTTCGGAATTACTATTGAGAAAGATGTGTTGACCATTAAACCAAATACTCAGGAGGAATTAGGTGAGTCTGTGCTTCGTGATTTTAAATTCAGAGGAAAATCGTATGAAATTCAAATCGGAAAACGAGTTTTTTCGGTTCACCAGGATGGAACAATGATCGCCTCAAAACCTTTCGGTGAGTCCGTAGTCATCCAAAAAAATGAATGATTATGTCTGAATAATTGATCAGTTTTAGTCCGGAAAAATCTTAATTCTGTGAAGTTCCTGATTTTTTTTATGTGCTTTAACATACTCCTCCTGCAATTTTAAAAAGCGCAGACAGGAACTTAAATAAATAGGATACTCAGGATTATACCGATCAGAATTCCCAAAAAATCTACGAGGTTTACTCTTAGTAATTTTAAGCCTCTGCTAATCAGGGCTTCAACCGCTTTTTGTGTAATTCCCATTTTTACAGCAATTTGGGAGTAAGTTAATCCGTCAATTCGGCTGTATTCAAATGCTATTCGACATCTTTCCGGAAGGTTGGTTATTGCATGCCACAAATGGGAACTCAGGTCGCTGGCATCGATTTCATCCTCAGTTTCGTTTTCGGGGAAATCTGTCTGCTGAGTCAGGGGTACTAAATTTTTATGTTGTTTATCTCTCAAATAGTCGATACACTGATTTCTTACCATGAAAAATAAATAGGATGAAAGACTCTCATTGATATGGAGTTCATGTCGTTTCTCCCAGTACTTTACGAAACAATTTTGAACAAGGCTTTGTGCAGTATCCTGATCATGAACAAATTTGACAGCTTGAATAACAAGTACTTTGTAGTATTTTCTAAAGATAAAGTCGAAAGCCTCCTCCTTCCCCTGACTTATCTGGCTAAGCAGAAATATGTCGCTCTCGTCGTTTCCAATATGCATTGCCGTAGTTTCTGTCGGATAGGTTTGTTCAATACAAAAGTAGATTGTTTTTTGAGATTTCAATTCAATGAAAATAATTCAAAATGAACATAGGGTGTGACCACTGAAAATTCGTCTTGATTTAAACAGAGATAGAATGCAGGATAAAATTCATATACTTATTTCAAAATACTTTATTGGTAATCTTTCAGATTCTGAACGGCGGGATCTGGAAATTCATATTGAATCAAATCCGTCAGCGAGAAAAATATTTGACGACTATCACTTGCTATGGGAGGAATCGGGGCAAAAAAGAGTTTTAAAACCCATTGATGTGGAAGAGGCTCTGAACAGGACAAAATCAAGGTTGTCATTCAGAAAAGTCCGCTTAATTCAATATCTGATAAGGGTAGCAGCGGTGCTCATACTTGCGTTGCTGTTTTCATCCACTTATATTTACTTTTTCCGGGTTACTTCCCCAGGTGATATTTTAGAGCACCCTGTGATGATGCAGGAAGTGTCAGCAATTTTCGGTACCCGATCGAAATTTCAGCTTTCAGACGGGACAACTGTTTGTCTGAATTCTGGCAGTAAATTAATTTTTCCTGTTGAATTTAAAGGCAAATCCCGGAAAGTGGAATTGCAGGGTGAGGCATACTTTGAGGTCTTTCATAATCCCCTCAAACCATTTGTAGTAAAGACAAGTGATCTCAATGTTAAGGTTTTGGGAACAGTCTTTAATCTTCAGGCTTATCCTGAATCGAATGAGATCAGCACAACCCTTGTGCATGGAAAAGTTATTTTGGAAAGAGAATTGTCTGGTGTTACCACACAGATAGCCGAACTCAAGCCTTTGGACAGAGCCATATTTAATTTGTCAGGGAAAATGATTACAATTAAATCAGAAGAGGATCTTGATAAGTATATAGCCTGGAAAGACGGGAAACTGGTTTTCTTCAATGATCCTATCGAAAATGTGGCAGAAAAACTGGGTAACTGGTATAATGTAAAAGTAAAGATAAATAAGGAAGAATTAAAGCGATTCAGGTTTACAGCTACTTTTACAGATGAACCAATCGAGCAGGTACTGGAGCTTTTAAGTAAGTCATCTCCAATAAAATATCAACTAAAAAAAGCAACCAGACTTTCGGATAATTCATACTCCAAACGAGAGGTTATTTTTAACTAACGAGAACATAAACTTAAAATAAACTGCCTATGGGACAACTGATTTAAAAAAAACGGGAAAGTGTTAGAGCACTTCCCCGTCAGGATTAAATGTCTACAATTTTCGACTAAAAAAATTATTAACGAACATTTAACAACGCAAAAATATGAAAAAAATCGGATTAAAGTTTCCGAGAGGGAATAGTTATGCCGCAATCAAAAAAGGATTAACCGTTATGAAAATTACACTACTCCTTATCCTTATTTCGACTCTGAATCTTCTGGCCACTGATACTTATTCCCAGACTGCACGTGTATCACTAAAATTAAGCCAAACTTCAGTAAAACAGGCCCTCAAGGAAATTGAGCGTTCAAGTGAATTCTATTTTTTGTACAACAACGAATTGGTCGATGTTGAACGAAAAGTTGATATAGACGCAGATAATGAGCAAATCAACACAATTCTTGACCGTTTATTTGCTAATGCTGATGCTAAATATGCTGTTTATGACAAGCAGATTGTTATCTCACCTATGAGCATGAATCTCCCGCAAGCTGCTCAGCGTAAGATTAGTGGGAGAGTTGCTGATCCTTCTGGTGCAGGGATTCCCGGCGCCACAGTTATGGTGATTGGAACGACTTCAGGGGTAACCACTTCAAATGACGGGAATTTCTCCTTGGTGTTACCCGAAAATGCAAAAATGCTTTCCTTCTCATTTGTCGGGATGAGAACCCAGGAGGTCGTTATTGATACCAGATCTGAATACAATGTGGTTCTGTCTGAGCAGGCAATTGGTTTGGATGAGATTGTCGCCATCGGTTATGGTACCATGAAGAAATCAGATCTTACCGGATCGGTTGGATCAGTTTCCAGTAATAAACTGATTGAACAACCTTCAACATCGCCTGTTGAAGCTCTTGCCGGTAAAGTTGCAGGAGTTAATATTACCAATGGTTCCGGAAGACCAGGAGGGGATTTCAGGATTACAATTCGTGGAATGGGATCTATAAATGCCGGGAATTACCCGTTATTCGTTATAGACGGATTTGTTGGAGGGGATATTAACCTGATCAATACCAATGATATTGAAACCATGAATATCCTCAAGGATGCTTCGGCAACTGCAATCTATGGAGCACAAGGAGCCAATGGTGTTGTTATTGTTACTACAAAACGTGCGGAAAAGGGGAAAGTGAAACTATCTTACGACGGGAGCATGAGCATTGGGAAAGAAGCCCATAAAGTTGATGTATTGAATTCTACTCAGTTTATGGAGATGAGGGGGAGGCTTTATGATGATATCCGGAAATACAGGCCGTGGGAGACCTCAAATTTGGTTGATTATAAAACGGATTATCCAAATTTGTTTAATTCTGACGGATCCCCAAAATACAATACAAATTGGCAGGACCAAACTCTCCAGACTGCAGTTTCGAACAGGCATTATTTGACAATCGCAGGATCGACTGATAAATTTAGCTCGGGTCTATCACTTGGTTATCAGGATGAAGAAGGAATTATGAAAACAACCTTCATGGAGAAAACAACGGCCAGATTCTTTGGGGAGTATAAGATGAATAAATGGCTGAAATTTGGAGCTGATTTTACTTATGGATTTACCAAACAGAATCGGTTAGATGATTACCGGGTTGGTGCGAATACTCCTTCACGGGTAATGATTGAAATGCCTCCAATCTTTCCTGTTCAATATGCAGATGGACGATATAGCCAATCGGATGATATCAAACGGAAGAATGGCGCCTGGGATATTTGGTATGGCGCCAATCCCGTCGGTATTCTCAATAGAATGAAACTTCTATGGAATGATTACCAGGTATTAGGAAATTTCTATCTTGACCTGCAGTTGTCAAAAGATTTAAAGTTCAAAACTTCATATGGGCGCCAGTCCAGAATTAGCAATAATCAGTGGTATATCAATAAGGACTGGGATACCTATACGAATAAAAATCAGGCAGACTTAGGTCAGACAACAAGTGATAACTGGCAATTTGAAAACCTGTTGACTTACAATAAAGTTATTGGTAATCATACATTTGGAGCTATGGCCGGAGCTAGTTGGTACAACTACAATACGTTTGGATGGGCAGCTTCAGCTTCTGAATTTTCTGATGATTATTACTCTTATTACAATGTTGGGATGGGTACTGATCCTTCAAGGGTGTACAGCGGCTATTCGGCCTCACGAATGAATTCATATTTTGCACGGGCAAACTATGCATACAAGGATAAATACCTCGCAACAGCAACAATGCGTTATGATGGTTCTTCGCGATTCGGGGAGAATAACAGATATGCACTTTTCCCATCTGTTGCCCTGGGATGGAGAGTTAAAGAGGAAGATTTTCTTAAAGATAGCAAAACGATTACCAACCTGAAGCTAAGAACCAGTTTTGGTGTGACGGGAAATAATACTATTGGTGATTACCTTGCTCTGGGCCAACCAGGAACCCAAACTGTGATTTTCAATAAACAAAAAAACATTGGCTCAACACAGGGTACAATGCCAAATAAAAATTTGAAATGGGAAAAATCTGCTGAATTAAACGTTGGAATTGATTTGCAGCTTTTTAACCGCATATTGGTGACTGCTGATTATTACAATCGGACAACAAGTGATCTGTTATATGGAATGCCTGTACCTCAATTTATCGGTTATGGAAGTGCAATGACCAATATTGGATCAACCTTAAACAAGGGAATCGAATTAACTCTGGAAACACAGAATATTGTTCAAACGGACTTTAAGTGGAATACTACATTAATATTTAGTCAAAATCGGAATACGGTTAAATCTCTGGGAACCAATAATGCGGATATGTTTGTAAATTCACCGGGATGGTGGGACTCGAACATAATGAGGGTTGGAGAGAAAATGGCATCCTTCTGGGGTTATACCAGGCTGGGTACATGGGGAACCGCCGAGGCAGTTGAGGCAGCAAAATACGGACTGGCAGCAGGAGATATTAAGCTGGAAGATGTTAATCATGATTATAAATATGACATTAAAGACAAGAAGATTATTGGTAATCCTTTCCCCGATTTTGAGATGAATATTAATAACACATTCAGATATAAAAATTGGGATCTTTCATTTGATATCCAGATTTCACAAGGTGCCAAAATCGCTGATGCATCGATTATCATGATAAGTGACAGATACAACTACGGCAATACCTATACGAAATTTTACGAGCAGGCATGGACGCCTGAAAATCAAATCACTATGCGCCCAAGAGTAAGGCCTGATCTGGAGCGTTTTGACGGTCTGGATACCGGGATGCTTTTTGACGGATCGTTCATTCGGGGTAAAAATCTGGCCATTGGCTACACAATTCCGGGAAGTTTCCTCTCAAAATTCAGTATTTCATCCTTGCGGCTTTATGCAAGTGCACAAAACTTCTTCCTGATCACAAAATATCACGGATTTGATCCTGAAGTGGCTACGTATGGAAATCAATTTGCCCAGGGACTTGAAATGTATGGTTATCCGAAAGCCAAAATGGTCAGCTTTGGTCTTAAAGTAACTTTTTAACAACTTAAAAAGATAGATTATGAAAAATATAAACCTATTATTTCTGATTTTCCCCATTTTAATTCTCACTTCATGTGAAAATTGGCTTGTAGAGAATCCAAAATCGACAAAACCGATTGGTGGCACTAATTATTCGGATGCAGTCTCTTCTGTAAATGGAATTTATGCCTTCTTAAGGGCTCCATATGATAAGATGGGTTATGCAACGATGGCCTTTTCTTCGTTGGAAGTACAAACTGGTCAATATTTCCCCGATCCGTTTATTACTCAGGAGACAGCAACATTTGAAACCTATAATCTTAATTTCACCCGAAGTAACAGTAATTATTCAACATTTTGGTCGACTTTTTATGGAGGGATAGAGTCAGCAAATATTGCCATTAGCTCAATACCTAAAATTACAGATGCCAAACTCACAGCTGATGAACAAAGCAGGCTATTGGGTGAAGCTCATTTTTTAAGGGGGTATTATTATTTTCAACTTGTTCAGCTATTTGGTGACATTCCAATGAAGACTGAACCAACAGTCTCCCCTGCGGATGGACAAATAGGTAAAACAGCAGTTAAAGATATTTATGAAAAAGTTATTTTACCTGACCTGCAGTTTGCCGAATCGTCTAAAATGCCGCTCAAATCAGGTGAAGGAAGAGCTTCAGTTGGTGCTGCCAAATCGGTGCTGGCAAAAGTTTACCTTACTATGGCAGGGTTCCCTTTAAATCAGACTGATAAATATGCCCTGGCAAGGGATAAAGCTGCAGAGGTGATCACTGGAAATTCATTTTCCTTGTTCCATTCTGATGGCACTACAACATGGTTTGATAAGTTGAATAATTCAGACTTTGACAATAAAGAAGAACATATTTTTATGGTGCAATATGCGCTAAACCTGGTCAATAGCTCTATGTCAATTTATTTGGCCCCTGTTGGAGGAGTGGCTTCCATTACGGTTTCTACACTTCATTTTGGCGGATTACGCCCAACACCCCAGTTTTATGGTTCGTACGAAGCCGCTGATCTGAGAGCTCAGAATCAGGGATTCTTTTTTACTCAGTACCCAAATCTTGATGGGACTCAAACTATAAAATTTGACCGCTCTGTATATAAATATTGGGATAAAGCCTTTTTGAGAACAGCTCCCAATGGGAATAAGAATCAGCCATTAATCCGGTATGCTGATATTTTGTTGGTTTATGCTGAAGCGCAAAATCAAGCAGACGGTTCTCCAAATCCAGCAGCTTATAATGCCATTAATTCAGTTCGTCAGCGCGCCGGTTTATCTAATTTGGCGGGTTTGAACAAGGCGACTTTTGAAGAGGCGGTGTGGAAAGAGCGTGCATGGGAATTAACCTGTGAAGGCCATGTTTGGTTTGATATGAAGCGCACCCAGAAAGCGTTTAATGGGGCTGCTTTTGTAAACCTCGTTGGATACACCACTCCAAACAGTAAAACATATTCTCAGGAAAATCTTTACTTTCCAATACCTCAGTCAGAAATTGATGTTAATCCGCTCTTAGGGAAATAAGGCATCAACCTGAAAATTTATAATAAATGACCAGCCTCACAATCATCTGGGGCTGGTCTTTGTCCCTCAATTCAAAAGAATTATCCAAATCGTGAAGTTATGACTTTGACAGTAAATTCATTTCTCGGTAACCTCCATTTCCGGAAAGCTCATATTATTATCTGTATAATTTATCTTGTTCTAGGATTGGCTGATCCACAATCCATATTTGCTCAAATTTCCGATAAGACATTGACGCCTAAAATGTTGTCGATGCCCCGATCGAGAATGTATCTGGAAGATGATCAGCTGTTACTGTTTAATGGAATAGGTTTGGTTAGCCCATGTCAGCTAAGTATTACAGGATTTACCAATATTAAGTTTCCGCCTGTCGAGTTGCCAAAATATAATTTTCATTTTGATTTTTTCGACAATTTGTCCGGCCAATTGATTTTTGATGATACTAAGTACCTTGAAGATCTTTGGTTGGAGAAAAGTATTGGAGAGGCAGAACCTAACGGGGCAAATTTCAGACCTGGCAACCTTAAAATGATTGTACCTCAGGAAGATGTATGGCAACCTAACCAGTCCTACAGAAAAGGAATTTTTCATCAGAAATTTGGGCAAAATTGGTTGTCGTTTGGAATTGAAAGTTGGACTTCAGTTTCAGGTAAAGCCGATGAAGTACTAATGAAAATAAGAGTTGTAAATCGTGCATCGGAAGTATTGGATATCACACTTATTCCCACTCAGGAAATTAGCCGGACTATTTCAGCAATGAAAGGTATTCCCGTAGTAAAGGAGGGTGTATTTGAATTATCATCAGGACAAACTAATATCTGTGTAGCAGCAGATATTTCCCGATCTGATGCTAAGGGATTCGGAATAAAGCTACCCGCTCATGGAACCGGAGAATACTACTTTGCAATACAGGTTTTGGATACTTCCAAAAAAATATTGGTTCCTGCAAGGTATCAAACGGATATTAAAGAAAGGTTTATGAGTGCTTATCAGAGAACTTGCGACAGATTGCAATTTACTGCTGACCATCTTCCTTCTATAAAGACCGAAAATAAACAAATCAATGAACTTTATAAGCGATGTCTGCTGACAGTCAGTGAATGCAAATGGGAACGTGATAACTTTATCCTCAAGCCTTTCTGGGCCTCAGGCGGATGGATTATATCGATGATTTGGGACCAGTGTTTTGCAGAGGAAGTATTAGCAATGATTGACCCAAAAGGTTTAAAAGAATCCATAAAACTTACTTTGCGGGAATGCGAAATGAAACGGTCTTACATCTTTTGGTCAGGAGCAGGTAAAGGTGATGGTATTCTATACATACAGGATCCTTTTGCAATACAAACAATGATAGATGCTTATATTACCTATACCGGTGACAAATCGATTATGGATGAAAAAACAGGTGACGCCACTGTTTATGAATGGATGAAACGATGGATTTATGAATTACATGACAAGTACAGTCGTCCGGATGGCTTGGTTGACGTTGTCGATCCGGAGCATCTTATAGAAATAAGAACCGCAGGATATGATCGTGTGGTGCCTGTTGTCTGCGGACTTACGGCAAGCTTCTATCAAAGAATGTCTGAATGGGCTTTTGAACGTGGTGATAATGATGCTGCTAAATTTAAATTATGGTCAGAGCAGATCCGTGAGTCGTTTACAAAAAAATTATGGAATGATCAACTGGGCTGGTTTGATAATTTATATCCGGATGGCGGTAAAGGAACAACCATGACTTTTCATTTATTTGATCTTCTGGAAACCGATATTATTAGTTCGTATCAAAAATCACGCATGATGGAGCATCTCGTGGATGGAGAGTTTTTAGCTCCATACGGCTTATATTCCATTTCGAAAACAGACACCCTGCATTTTGACCAAATTGATGCGGATTTTGGGGGAGGCGGGCAGTATATGGGGATGACCTTAAGGATTGCCAATAACTTATTTGAGAATGGGGAACAAGAAAAAGGATTAATGATTCTTGAAAGATTTTCAAAATATACGGATCATTTTCCTTACCTCACAGGAAATCCATGGTCTGATAAAATGTACCAGAACAGGGTATCCTTGTGTCTGCATATTGCGGCAGGAGCTGGTATTGAAGCTATTAACTCAGGCATATTTGGCGTGAGGCCTCATGAGAATGGCAGTATTGAAATTAATCCGTTTTATCATATTGACCTTGGAAATTCAGAACTGACCGGCTTTGGATTCCGGGGTAATACTTATGATGTAATTTTAAAATCAGATTATTATTCAGTTAAAAAGAATGGAAAAGTGATAGCCAAAAATAAATATGGGAAGAAGTTAGTTATTCAACCTGATTAACTTAAACTGGAAGATATGATTGAATTATTCCAACATCTGGAAGAGGGTTATAATCCCTATCTCATAACGCCAAAATGGCAGATTGCGCAGCTGAATTTTTCCGGAGATCAGGCTTTAGAAAATATCATTCGTCTGGATATCCACCATGAAACAGATGAAGCGTTTTATCTAATGCATGGAAAGGCTGTTTTGGTAGGAGCAAGAATCGTAGAAAGTGAGGTGAAATTTGATTGTGAGTTAATGAACCGGCATGTTATATATAATATCCCACGGAATGTCTGGCACAATATTGTAATGAACCCAGGTTCGAAAGTGTTAATCATCGAAAACAGCAATACCCATCTGGGCGACTTTGAGTTTTATGAACTTTCCAAAATTCAAAAAGATGAACTTGTGAATAAAGTTGGTCAACTGCTCACAGGAAAGGAATGATTGACTACATTTATCCGAATATTCTAACAGTTATCACGTAAGAAAATGAATTCAAGAGAACGATTTGTAACAGCGCTAAAAGGTGGTATTCCGGACAGAGTTCCCATTTCGGAATATTTATTCAGCCTGAAACTTCAGAAAGAGGTGATGGGGTACAATACTGAACTTTATGACGGCAAAACAACTGCTTTAATGGCTGCAAAGCTTGGGCTGGATGTCGTATGGGCACCAATCAATGGATTTTGCGGAATCGAGGATGAACCTCACACGTTAAATGAGATTTTTTGCGATGAATGGGGTGTCACTTACCGTAAAAATGGATGGCCAATAATGGCACAAATCGGTACGCCGATCAAAAGCAGGGAGGATTGGGAAAAATATCAGATGCCGGCAGTTGATTCACCCTCGAGGTTAACGATTTTAAAAGATGCAATTCTTGCAAACGAAAGCCAACTTGCCATCGCGGCAGGTCTATTGGGCCCTTTTACAATGATGACCTGGTATTTGATGGATTTTGAGACCTTATCGTTCTCATTATTCCTGGAACCGGAACTTGTTCATGAAATGACTAACGCCTATGTCGACTGGGCTCTGGCGGTAGCTCAATTGGCTTTTAATACCGGCGGGGTTGACTCATTTCATATATCAGACGATTGGGGAGGCTCAGGAGGATTACTGGTTTCCCCGGAGCATTTCAAGGAGTTTTTTCTGCAACCGTTTAAGCGAATGGTGCAGGGTTTAAAGTCAATGGGTGTTCCGGTCATCATGCATAACGACGGAAATATATGGGATATGCTTGATGATCTTGCCGATACCGGTATTAATGCCTATCATCCGGTGGAAAAAGACGCTACCATGGACCTGGCCATTGTTAAACAGAAGTACCTGGGGAAAATTTGTCCGATCGGAAATGTGAATAACAAATCCACAATGGTGACCGGATCGCCGGAAGATGTCATAAAAGAGACCCTCGAATGCCTTAATATTGGAATGCCGGATGGTGGCTATATCCTTTCAACAGACCATAGTTTGCACGATGATATTCCCCTTGCAAATATAAAAGCGTTGATTGATACCGTAATTAAATATGGAAGTTACTCAGATGCTGTGAATTAGAGACGGTTTTTATTTTTTTTCTGAACGCACTCGGGGTCATCCCGACACGTTTAAGAAAAGTTGCTGAAAAATGCTGGGAAGAATAAAATCCAGTGCCAAGAGCGATATCGGTCATTTGCCAATTAGTTTCAAGCAGTTGTTTCTTCGATTGCTCGATTTTAAGGTCGATTAGAAAACTTTGAGGGGTATAGCCGGTTAATCGTTTCACCTTGTCGTTAAATGAAGTGGAGCCCATATTGAAACACGAAGACATCTCTCCAATGGTCCATTTTTTCGAAAAATCAGATTCAAAAAGCAACCTTAATTCATTGATCCATGCACTGTTTTTATTGGCTTCAAATTTACGGCTCTGGATAATTCGAACCACTTCGAGGATAAGACTTTCAATCAGCGACCTGATCCTTACATCAAAGCCGAATTCCCGGTTCACCAGTTCATGATTTAGTTGAAGGAAGTATTTTTCGAGTCTTGCCCCATTGTTGAGCAGGTGATTCTGGTTGTCGCGTAATACTTTCGCAATTGTAGCCTCCTGATCCTGACTGAAAGAACTCCAATTGGCAAGATGACAACCATTTTCCTTTGTAAAGAGCTCTGGATTTATGATTAGCCAATATATTTCACCAAGTTCTACAACTCCAAGACTGTTTCCATGGTATTCCCAGGGACAGGTGACAAATCCTTCTCCGGGGTATACGACATACTCTTTATTTTCAACCTGCCAGTCATAGCGACCTTTTTTTACATAACAAATCTCGATTCCTCTGTTGAGGTGAAGATCAAGCGAGGAGGGTTTGATGTTTGAATACCTTTCGTGCCCGAATTCCCATATGCATGGAAAATCTTCAATGACGGGAATATTTACTAACCGATGGGGTGCTTTTGAGTAGATAAAATAGCTCATATTTATAAAATCGACCGGTGTAAAATTATGAAAGTTATTTAATAAACAAGTTTGTTCCTTTGATAAACCATAAACTATCTGCCAAATACATTGTGAATTATGAGAAAATTAATTGCAACTGCTTTTCTGGTTGGTTATTGCTTATTACAAACATCCTGGGCACAAAAAGAGATCCGGATTAATTATTTTCAACCCTATCAATACAAGCAAGTTGAGCATCAGTTTGTCGTGAAAGCATGGCTTACGGTAAATGAAACAGAAGAGGGTTATTCTGTTTATCTCAATGATAAGGAGATTCAAACGACAAAAACGGATTCTGGAAAGGTAGAGCTTTTCCTTCCATTAGTGGGGAAAGCGGGGGAAATTGTTTTTTATGCCAATCCCAAATCGAAAAATAAAGTTCTTTCAAAGCAGCTTTTCTGTCCGCTTGTCTCTTCCGACTGGGGTTATTTCGGCAAGGGGACGATGAATATCATTTGCTCTTCCCATCAGGATATCGCGTGGATGAATACACCCGATTCATGCAGGGAAGAACGGATCCATAAGATAATTATTCCTGCTCTCGACCTGATCGATAAAAACCGGGCCTATAAGTTTGAGATGGAGCAGACGCTTAATCTGATGGAGGTTCTCGACGCCGTTCCATCTGAAAAACAAAGAATAATAAATGCCTGCAAAAATGGGCAGTTTACCTGGGGCGCCACCTTTAACCAGCCTTACGAAGGACTCGAATCGGGTGAGCAGCTGGTCCGCCAATCTTATCTGGGCAGAAAATGGATTAAGGATAACCTCCCGGGGATGGATGCCCTTGCCGCTTACAACGTTGATGTCCCCGGTCGGTCACTGCAATTTCCTCAGATGATGGAGAAATCAGGAATTAAATACCTGTTTGTGAGTCGCATGAAAGAGGGGTTTTACAACTGGTACAGTCCTGATTGCTCTAAAATTCTGACGTACAGTCCGGGGAATTATGGCTGGTCATTACTCGTCTACAAATATTTCGAGGAAGATGCCATTACCGCATTGCAGAAGATCAATAAGGTGATCCAAAACTGGAACCAATATTATGCCACACGCCATATTCCACCGCATTATGCAATTGTGATCTGCACAGATGCCGGAGGTCCAAAAGATTACACCCCTCTGATCAATGAATGGAATGAAATCGCTAAAAATTCGGGTTACGATATTCCGCAGTTGCAACACGCGACAGCCGAGGAGTTTTTGGGGAAGGTGAATGTGCCTGAAGCGAAATTTGATTCCATTTCAGGCGAAAGACCCGATCTTTGGCTTTACATCCATGGACCGGCCCATTATGAAGCCATCAAAGCAAAGAAGGGTGCTGCGGTGAGCCTTCCTGCTGCCGAAGCATTTAGTTCTGTCCTTGGAATGATCAAAGGTGACCAATCCGCTTATCCGGCACCGGAATTGACAAAAGGGTGGCTGAAATCGATTTACCCCGATCATGGATGGGGCGGAAAACATGGCGAAATTACTGACAGTATCTATCGCGCTTCACTGGAGGAGGGAAATGCAATCGGAGAGAAAATCCTGAAGAGATCTTTGACAGAACTTTCTACACAGGTTGATTTGAAAAATCCAAACACCATTTTGGTTTATAACGATCTGTCATGGACCAGGAAAGGTGTTGCTTCGGTTGATATCTCTTCCAAAAAAGGGTCAGACTGGATCGTCACCGATCCCCAAGGAAAAACTATCCCTTCAAAACTGACGATCAATGGTTCCCAAAAAACGATCACCTTCGAGGCGGAGGATATCCCATCAGTTGGTTTTAAAACGTTTTATCTGAAAAAGGGAGTTGCACAAACCGATCAATCCATAAAAGCGGGCACTAATTATTATGAAAATCAATTTTATGTAATCGAATTTGGCGCGGGGGGAATCACCCGACTTTATGATAAAAATCTTGGCAAAAATATCCTGAATACCACCAAATATGCGGGTGGCGATCTGCTGAGTATGGGATACAGTGGGAATGGCGCCGGGGAATTTGTGGAGATAACCCCTACAAACATGGATGGTTTTGAAACCCTGAGTATGAAAGGGGCAAACTGGACCTTAACTGCGAATAATGGTGTTTGCGCCTCGTATGAATCATTGGCTCAAATAAGAAATTTTCAGGTAAAGCAAACCATTACAATTTTCCATCACCTGAAAAAGATTGATTTCGAATACGATATCCCAAACTGGCCCGGTGAGCACAACCGTCAGCTGAGGGTGGCTTTCCCGATGAATATGAAGGATGCTCAGGTTACTTATGATGTGCCAATGGGTGTTGTAACTGTTGGAAAGGATGAACTAAACAGTGCTCCGGGAGGGTGGTCATGGGGTGGAACCTACCGGCAAATGCCCAGGGAGATCAATCCACGGGAAATTGAAAACTTCATCTCTGCGAGTAATGAGGAGTTTGGGTTTACAATGTCGACAAATCTTGCCGTTGCCGACTGGATTGATCCAACGCGTGAATCGGTGGGCTATACTGTTTTACAGGGAATTTTATTATCTTCACACAAGAGTTGTCATGGAGAGGGAAACTGGTATCATCAGACAGGATCACACCATTTTAAGGTGTCAATTTCGACCCATGAGCCAGGCTGGGGGAAGGGATATCATTACGGGGTTGAAGAGAACCATCCGCTTTCTGCCCGCTTGATTGAAAAACCACAGCGAGGCTCCCTTCCTGAGGAGCTAAGTTTCGTTTCTGTTTCATCCCCTTCGGTGCGTATTACCGCATTTAAAAAGGGAGATGACAATAAAAGCCTGGTTGTTCGTTTGGTTGAGATGAAAGGTGTTGATCAGCAGGTCGAATTAAAATTATTCATGCCGGCTAAAGCACTTCTGAAAACCAATCTAATTGAAGAAGAGATGGAGGATACCGGACAGAATGGCAAAGTTTTTAAGCTGAATATCGGTAAGAATGCGATTGAAACATTTAAATTAAAGTTTTAATTTTAAGCAGGTGCAGTGCACCGTTAATATTTGTAGTCTATATGGCACACAATTTCCAGAAGGTGCAGAGCACCGCAATATTTAGTATTAAAAACAACATGTTGACAATTCTTAGACTTTGCGACTTTGCGTCTTTGCGTGATTTATTTCGCAAATCTTCTATTTCGCTCACCAGATATAACCTTAAAAAGCCGACTATTCTCATCCTTTTAATATTATGTTTTTGCAAACCAGGATTCCCCCAGGTCACCGACGGCATCTTGAAATGCAACAACGAAACATTTAAATTACTGAAGGAGGTCTCCGCTTCACCGGCCTCAAGGGGCGAAATTCTTTTATCCATCACAACCCACCAGGATCTCGGTTGGGTCGATGAGGTGGAAAAGTGCATTATGCTACGCGATACCCTCTGGATGACCCCTTTTCTGAACAGGTTGAAGAACGAACCCGGATTTAAGATGGATATCGAACAAACCTCCATCATTGTTGAGTTTCTGAAACGGCATCCCGAACGGAAAACGGAGATCCAAAAGGGTTTGGATGAGGGGCGTATTCTTATCGGTGCAACCTATACCCAGCCTTACGAAGAGTTGTTCAGCGGCGAATCCCTAATCAGACAGTTGTATCTCGGAAAAAAATGGCTCGCTAATAATTTTAATGGATACAAATCAGACACCTATTATAATTCGGACGTTCCTGGACGAACGCTCCAGATGTCCCAGATCCTGGCTAAATCTGGAGTGCATAATATGTTTGTCAGTCGCCACGAAAAGGGGGTCTTCAATTGGTATAGTCCCGACAGTTCAAAAGTGACCATGTTCTCGTCCGGCCATTATATTGAATTCTACAATATCCTGGCAAAGGAGAACAATGAAGCCATAACTGAAATGGCAAAAGAGGTTTTGTTCTGGGCCGATTATTACAAGCCGAATTCCAAAAAGGTAATTATCCCGGCTCTGTTAAACTATGAATTTGGCTGGGGACAAAAACCGGTGCAAAATTGTGATCCGTTTATAAACCTATGGAACAGCATTAGTTTCATCGAGAATGAAAAAGGGGAGCAAATTAAGATCAGTTTGCCACCTTTTAAATATGGCAACATGAACAGTTGTCTGAATACCATGCGTGAGTACTCCCAAAAGGTTAAAAGCATCTCGGGGGAACGGCCTGATGTTTGGCTTTATATTCATGGCCCTTCACACCATTTTGCGATCTCCGCAAGCCGTGAAGCCGATATCCTTCTGCCCGATGCAGAGAAATTTGCTGCCATAAATGGAGTTCTCGAAGGTAATTTCAGAAACTATAATGGAGAGAAATTCAATGATGCCTGGCAAGCCAAGATCTATCCTGATCATGGCTGGGGAGGCAAGGGTGGCGAGATTACCGACCGCCTTTTCCTGAGCAAATTCGTAAAGGCCCGGGAGGATGCATCCGCATTGTTAAACGACGCCCTTCAGCGAATTGCCTCAAAGATTGACTATAAAGGGACCGCAGTGCCACTGGTGATATTTAATGGACTAAACTGGAAACGGAATGATCCTGTTTCTTTTCAATGCACATTCAACAGGGGTGAAGCATTTGGAATTAATCTTCTCAATGCAGCAAAGAACCCGGTAAAATACCAGTTGAGTCAGCTGAACTATTTCGATGATCAATCATTAAAATCGTGTGCAATTTCATTTATTGCTTCTGATATCCCATCTGTCGGGTATTCGACATTCTATGTTGAAGCGGCAAAAAAGTCTGAACCAACCAAAACTTCAGCCTTTAATCCCGATTTTGAAAATCAGTTTTTCTCAATCCGGTTCGGGAATGGGGGGATCGAAAAGTTGTTTGATAAAACATTAGGAAAAGAGGTGATTGACGTTTCCAAATTTAAATTGGGAGAAGTTTTCACGATGCGCTCATTTGGAAACGGCGCAGGCGAATTTTCCGAGGTTCAGCAACCTTCGATGGAAGGGTTCGATAAAACCGGAAATTATGAAACCACCTGGGAAAAAACAGCCGATGGTCCGGTATTTACATCGTTTAAATTCCGGCAGCCGGTGCGCCATGCCGTTATCGAAGAGACGATAATCGTCTATCACCAGGTCAAACGGATCGACTTTGAGATTGATCTGAAAAACTGGGAAGGCATTCTATACCGTGAATTCAGGTTGGCTTTCCCATTGAATATCACCTCCCCAAAAATAAATTATGAAGTTCCGATGGGTGTTGTTGAGGTTGGCAAGGACGAGCTTAAAGGAGCCGCAGGAAATATTTACCTCACCGATTGCAAACTTATCCATCCGCGCACGATGTCCGACTGGGTGAATGCCTCCGGTAATGAGTTCGGAGCGACCATCAGCTCGAGTGTGATTGGCTTTGATTATCTGGACCCGACCCCAAATCCTGCCACCACAACATTGATTCAGCCCATTCTGATGGCTTCACGCAAGAGTTGTCACGGGGAAGGGAATGATTATATTCAGCTTGGTGACCACCATTTCTCATTCTCACTTTTTATCAATAAGCAGGGTTGGGAAAATGGACTCCATGAAGGGAAGCAGGCTCAAAATAAGTTGTATGCGGTTTTAGATCCGATCCGGGCAAAGGAGAGCCCACTGAAAGAATCGCAAAGCTTTTTCAGTGCCACCGGAAGCTTGCCACTAATAACAGCAATAAAAAAATGCGAGGACGATAACTCATTGATCATCCGAATTGCAGAGATGGGTGGGAAAAGGCAGAAAATCGACCTGGGGCTTTTTACGCCGGCCCAGTCAATTTTAAAAACCAACCTTATCGAGCAGGAGGGCAAAGATACCGGGCAAAATGGTCAGCTTTTCCACCTCGATCTTGGAAAGAATTCGATTGAAACGTTCAAATTAAAATTTTGAAAGTTTAAGATATAGTAATTGGCAGAAAATAAAGTGCGACTTTTCATTTTCTTACACACCTTTATTGGTCAGAAATATAAGGTGTTACAGCACTAAACTCCCCTCCTAAAGGCGGGGGCAGGTCAGTGCGGCATTGAAGTTTCTGATAATGAATGAGAGAACTATTTCGAATTAAGTCACCCTCTCCTTTGGGGAGGGCAGGGGCGGGGTTAGAGTGTTCGCTGATCTTTCTCAGCTCCTTACTTCTGCAAGATTTAGTATTTTTCAGGACCTCCCCCAACCCCCTCCAAAGGCGGGGGCTGGTAGGTAACCTATTGATAAGTATATTTTAATTTGATCTTTTTATGCTCGTCATCTTAGATAAATTTTATACTTATGTCACCTCCTTTGGAGGAGCTGGGGGAGGTCAAAAGAATAATAATTTCGATTTTATAGTGTTCTAATTATTTGGTGGGGTCAAAATGTGAAATTAATTCAGCAAATTATATTGTCTTGTTATTTATTAAACCAACGTTAAAATGGAAATTCTTAAAGACGAATTAAAGCGGTACCGTGATTATTTCAGTAAAGAACTTCATGAGGATATTCTTCCTTATTGGATGAAATACGGGGTGGAAAAAAATGGCCATGGATTTTACGGAGCGGTAGATCTGGATGGAAATCCGGTCCTGACAGCCAACAAAACAAGTGTGTTGAACGCCCGTATCCTCTGGACCTTCTCTGCCGCAGCCATGCTTGATGGAAATGAAGCATATGCCGCCATTGCTGACAAGGCCTACAAAGTGGTCACTGAAGATTTTGAAGACAAGGAGTTTGGCGGTTATTATATGGAACTCTCGTCAGACAACAGGGTGGCCAACGACATTAAGCACACTTACGCACAGGCTTTTGTGATCTATTCGCTGTGTAAATATTACGAATTCCGTCCGCTGGAACCGGTGATGCAGAAGATCCAGGGACTATTCACACTTCTTGAGGAAAAAACCAAAGATCCGGATAATATCGGCTACCGTGAATCGTTTACCCGCGACTGGAAGATCTATGGTGAGAACCGGATGGCTGACAACAATGAGCCCAAATCGATGAATACCCACCTGCATGTTCTCGAGGCTTGGGCAGCACTTTATAAGGTTTGGAAGGATCCAAAAGTTGAATTGAGATTAACTGAATTAATGACCCTGTTTCTGGATAAAATCATTCGTGAAAACGGTCATTTCGGCATCTTCTTCGATGAGGCATTTAACGAGGTAGATGCCTCAAAGGGGATCGCCTCATTTGGTCATGACATTGAGGGTTCGTGGTTGTTGTGGGAGGCAGCGGAGATTCTGGGCAATAAAGAGATTCTTGAGCGAATGCGTCCCGTCTCCATTAAAATGGTTGATAACATCGAAAGGGTGGCTGTTGACAAAGATGGCGGGTTGTTTCTGGAATCAACCCGTTTCGGAAGTCATGTTAAGACGAATAAACACTGGTGGCAGCAGTCTGAGACGCTGGTGGGATTTATGAACGCCTTCGAACTAACGGATGATGTGAAATACTGGAATACTGTAAAATTATCATGGAATTTTATCGATACCTATCTGATCGACCATCAGCGGGGTGAATGGTTTACAAAATTGAACCGGTTGGGTGTCCCTTATCTCGTTGAGCCTGTAGATGACCCTTCGCCCTACTATCGAAATGACTGGAAAATTGATCCGTGGAAATGCCCCTATCATAACGGAAGGTCAATGATGGAGATGATGAAGCGGATTGATTTAATGCTTAATAAAATAATGCTTAATGGTTAATGTTATAGTGGTAAATGAATTGCCTTTGAAAAATATTTTGTAACTTTTACATGTTGTTTTATATTAATAAACATGATCATGAAAGAGAACATTTTAAAGGGAAAGTCTTATCAATTCGCATTGAGTATCATTAAACTTTGTCAAAATTTGTCAGCAGAGAAACGGGAATTTGTCTTATCAAAGCAGATCCTCAAATCAGGAACTTCAATCGGGGCTAATATTGAAGAAGCAAATCAGGGTGAGTCAAAAAAAGATTTTATTCATAAGCTGGGGATTGCTCAGAAAGAGGCCTTTGAGACTCATTATTGGTTAAGACTATTAACAGACAGCGCTTATCTCGATCAGGAAAATTCTTTTTCATTGGTGTCGGATTGCGAAGAACTAATAAAACTAATAACATCATCAATCAAAACAGCAAAAAATAGCCTTAATAATGGTTAATGCTGAATTTGATGATGCTCAATATGATTGAATTAATCCATTTTTATTTCTTTTCACAATAGTCGTAACCTATTGTCTTTATATTAATTATCCATTGCTAAATTAACCATTAACCATTATTGTATTAACCATTAATTATCATGAACGGATACGAACGAATAAATGCAGCTCTCAAGGGTGAAAGACCCGACAAAGTTCCGGTGATGCTTCATAATTTTATGATGGCGGCACATGAACACGGTGTTACGATGGAGCAATATCGCAATAACCCCAAAGTTATTGCCGAATGTTTTATCGCATCGATAGACAAATACCACTATGACGGTATTCTGATCGATATTGATACAGTTACTCTTGCCGGAGCGGTTGGTGTTCCGGTTGACTTTCCTGTGAATGACCCTGCCCGAACCCATCTGGGGAATCTGGAAAATCTCGAAGATCTGGCTAATCTCAAACCTGCAAAGGTTGAGGATTACAAATATATCCAGGTATGGCTCGAAGCGGTGCGGCTATTAAAAGAGTATTACAAAGACGAGATCTACATTCGCGGGAATTGCGATCAGGCCCCTTTTACCCTTGCCAGTATGATGCGAGGTGCCCAAAACTGGATGCTTGATTTAATGATTGCAACGGATGATCAGCTGGAGGCATTACTCGAATATTGTACCGACGCCAGTTCTCAGTTTGTAAAGCTTATGACCCAGACGGGTTGTGATATGGTCTCTAACGGCGACAGCCCTGCCGGGCCCGAGATGATCTCTCCCGAAATGTACCTCAAATATGCAATGCCCTACGAGAAGAGAATGGTCGAAGTTGCTCATCAGGCAGGGCTTCCTTACGCGCTGCATATTTGCGGTGACACGGAAGTTATTCTGGAACATATGTTGTTAACCGGGGCTGATGCTATTGAATTGGATTACAAAACCGACATCACTAAAATTTACGATACAATCCGGAATACAGCAACCTTTATTGGGAATATTGACCCAAGCGGCGTTTTGGCTTTGGGGACGCCTGCCTTGGTGGAGCAAAAAACGTTTGAGCTATTAAAAATCTATCAGGATTCCAATCGCTTTATCCTGAATGCAGGGTGCGCTTTGCCACACACAACTCCGTCTGAGAATCTGAAAATGATGATTGACACGGCCAGGAGTTTTAGATAAGTGTATTGTGTTCTTTGTGAGGCTTTGAGCCCTTGTGCCTTTGTGGCTGGTTTTTCGACACGAAGGCTCTAAGTCACTAAGGGACACTAACTGCTTTTACTACTTAAATTGCCATTCAAAATCTTCATATGATGGCGATTAACAATTGATTTCATTATTTAAAAGGATTCATATGAATTACAAACACTTTCTTTTTCTTATCTCCTGTGCGCTCACCCTGATATTTTGGGATCCCTCACTGGTACGCGCTGAGAGTTCTTCAAAAATAAAATTAAAATCAGAGACAACTTCTCAAAAGAGTTTCCCCACAGCAATAGAAGGTGTAGTGCAGCCCTTCTACCGCCACCATATGGATGGTAAACCCGGAAGAGAGATCCTGGTTAATTTCAGCGGGTCGAAATTTGCCGGTAAAGGGACCCTCGAAGTTGAATGTTCAGGAGTAAAGGAGATTATCACCTTGGAGGTGATTGAAGCTATTGATCATTGTTCGGTTCTGCTCCCACCCGATGCAGGAGTGAAATCTGACTGCGTGGCAAAGATTACCCTTCGCTCAGAAGGTCATGAATTGTCCAATTCCGTTTCCGTTCCGGCAAAACGACAATGGACAGTCTATATTTATCCGCACTCACATGTCGACATTGGGTATACCAATACACATGCCAATGTTGAACTTATCCATAAACGGAATTTAATCAACGGTATTGAGCTTGCCAAGAAAACTGCCGGCTATCCCGAGGGAGCCAGGTACCTTTGGAATCCCGAGGTGTTATGGCCCGTTGAACGGTACCTCAAAACTGCAAATCCTGCCGAAAGAGAGAATATTTTTGATGCAGTCCGCAAAGGGTATCTTCACCTTGATGCCGGTTATATTCATAGTAACACCAGCACATCGGCGGATAATGAGTTTTTTGAATACTTCCGGTAT
>CAIVCR010000062.1 GCA_903904515.1 uncultured Bacteroidia bacterium | reverse complement strand
TCGTACGGCACGTTAAAGGAAATTGCTGCCGCCCTGAATGAAAATCCGACGGTACGTGTGAAGATTATCGGGCATACGGACGCTGATGGTGATGATGCTAAAAACCTCGATTTGTCAAAACGGAGAGCCGACTCGGTCAAAGACGAACTGGCAAAGACATTCGGGATTGACGTTGCAAGATTCGAAACAGACGGGAAAGGCGAAACACAGCCGGTTGGCCCTAATGATACTCCGGCCAATAAGGCTCTTAACCGGAGAGTGGAATTTATAAAATTATAATACCTGGAGTAGTGATAGTCTCACTTTGATTGAGGCTATCACTATACCCACGTTATAGCATTTTCAAAAGGGTCTTTTCCATTTGCTTTGGGGTGGTCATGGGCGAAAATCGCTTAACCGGCTTTCCATCGCGATCAATCACAAACTTGGTAAAATTCCATTTAATTCTCCCTCCTAAAAATCCGGGTAACTGTTTTTTGAGATAGACAAATAATGGATGTGCCCCACCACCATTTACTTCAACCTTTTCAAACATCTGAAAACTTACGCCATAATTGATCAGGCAACCCTCCGAAATCTCGTTGGAATCTCCCGGCTCCTGGTTCCCAAACTGGTTACAGGGGAATCCGCAAATTACCAGCCCCTTTCCACTATATTTCCTGTGAAGCTCCTCCAGGCCTGCATATTGAGGGGTGAACCCACATTTGCTGGCGGTGTTCACAATCACCACAACATTACCTTTGTAGTCCGCCATACTTTTCCCACTGCCCTGGAGGGTATTTGCCGTATAACTGTAGAATGAATTTCCCATATTAAATTATTAGACCCCGAAGCTTTTTGAAACCTTCGGGGTCTGATGTAAACATTTGAATCGCAATTAAAGTTGCAAATCCTGTTAAAGTGTCAATGGCAATCCCCGGTATAAATCGAGTAGCTTCGTTCTGAAGATAAACTCATATTTAGCCTGGAGAAGGTCAGATTCCGATTTTGCCAGTTTTGTCTTTGCGGTGTTATACTCGACAGCATTTACCAATCCGACTCCAAATTTCTCTTCCGAATAACGGAATGCCTCCCGCATGGAAGAGACCGCTTTTTGATTCGAGCTGAACCGGTTCATTGCTGCAATGGCATTGGTTTGTGCGGTTTCAATATCTGAACGGAGTAATTTTTTAGCACTTTCAAGTTCCAGTTCGGTATTCAAAACCTGAAGCCTGGCGTTGTCAACCTGTAACCTGTTTTGAAAGCGGGTGAAAATCGGAATATTCATCTGCAATCCAACCCCTTTCCGTTGATTATTCTTTAGCTGACTCGAAAAATCGATGTTCTTCCCATTGATATCGGTATACTTATTATTATAGGAATCATACACATTGGCATACAAACTGATCGTAGGATAAAGGGCGCCCTGAGCCAGTCTAAGCTGATATTTCGAGCTTTGAAAACGAAGGTCTGCCCCCTTGATTTCAGGTCGAAACTGAACTGCCGCAGTGTATACTTCCGTGGCAGCCACCACTGAGGCCTGTGCAGAAATTTCAGGAAGAAGGGGAACCTCAATATCAAATTTATCGTTCATCTCGAGCTCAAGTAATTGAACGAGCTTAAGTTTGGCAAGTTGCAATTGATTTTTAGCGTTGACAAGATTAAGATCTTCGCCAGCAGCCTGCGCTTCAATCTCCAGCAGACTTCCACGGGCCAGACTGCCTGCCTCAACTTTTTCACCAATTTGTTTAATCTGCTGACGGGTAACCTGCAGCTGATCTTCCGAAACTTTAACCAGCTCCTTGTCGAACAGTATCTCAAGGTAGGTTGAGGCGATATTCACAGAGATATCGCTTTTTGCCTTGGATAAATCCTCAACACTGGCCATCAAATCCAGTTTAAGTTTTTCAATGTTGTTATTAATCTGAAATCCCGCAAATACAGGAATCGTAGTCCCTAATCCAAAATCAGTTTCCGATGAGTTAATATCCCTATAGGTATTATCATAGGTGAGCGAACGCCCGAAATTCAGATTCTGAGAGGTCTGTCCGCTAAGATTGGGCAACCGTGAATTTTTTGATTGCGACAGCTGATTTTGCTGATATTGGGTAGTGATAACTCCCTGTTTGATTTTAATATTGTTTGTAAGCGCATAGTTGACACACTTTTCGAGGCTCCATACATCCTGCGCCTGAAGCGCTGAAAGTTGCACCCCAAGGAGTATAAAGATGATTGTAACTATTTTCCGTATCATAGATGAAATTTTAAAGGATCAGCCGACTGGCTAAATTATCAAACGTTTGAATGTTATTCTACGATTTTATGATTTTTTTTCAGGCACTTTCTTCTTAGGGTCAACAAGCAATCCTTTTAGCCGGTCAGTTTTCGTAATTCCCGAGATGATCTCAATATTTATTCCGTCGGAAATTCCCGTTTTTACATATTTCTTTTCAAATTTCTGGGGAAGCCCTTCCACCTCAACAAATGCAGAGTCTTTCTCAAATTTTAATAATCCTTCAGGAACAGCCAGCACACTGTCCTTTTTCTCAAGGACGATATTTGCATTGGCGCTGTAACCCGAACGGATAAACTGATTCTCTTTCAGCTTAACGTCAGCTTTGATGTCAAACTGGATAGCTCCGTTTTCAACCAACCCTTTTGGTGCAATATATTTCAGAATAGCATTGAATTTTTCCGACTCAATAGCTCCAATGGTCAATTCAATGTTCATCCCTTCCCTGATTTTCCCAACTTCAGTTTCATCAACCTTTCCCTGGAAAATCATATCGTTCATATCGGCAATAATTCCGATGGTTGTCCCTGCATTAAATGTATTGGCCTGGATAACAGAGAATCCCTCCTTAACAGGCACATCCAAAACCATCCCTTCAATGGTTGAACGAATCAACGTATTCGTAGTGGTTGCAGAGTTTTTTGTAACCCCCTTGCGGATCAGCTCAAGGTTATTTTCAGCAGCCTCTGCCTCCTCTTTTGCTGAGTTAAAGGTGAGCTTTGCCTTTTGAAATTCCTCTTTGGAGGTCACCTGTTTCCCAAAGAGCACCGATTGCCTGTCGAAATCGATACGCGCATCCTCGAGGTTTAATTTTGCCCTGTTGACTCTTGATTCGGCATTATTCAGGTTGACCATATCGGGGATAATCTTCACCCGGGCAATAACGTCCCCTTTTTTAATTTTCTGTCCTGCCAGGATAAAAATCTCCTCAACAATACCGGAGACCTGAGGTTTGATTTCAATCTCCTTGCGGGGGACAACAGATCCGGTTGCCACCGTTTTCTTTACAATATTAGTCACCTGTGCCTTCTGAATCTCAAATACATCAGGTTTTGGCTGAGACTTCTTGTAAAGGAAGACCAATGTTCCTATGAACACCGCCAAAAGCAGGGTTAACCCGAAAATCTTAACAATCTTTTTGAATATACTTCCGCCACTCTGTTTCATAATACTCCTATTATTCAATTATTTATACTTATTTATTTTCTATTCTTCTCTTAATGCATCAATTGGTTTGATCTGTATGGCCCTTGAGGCAGGGATCATTCCGGCAAAGAGTCCGGCAATAATCAATACTGCAAGTGCAGAAAGTGCCACTGTAAGGCTTACTTCGGGATGTGTAAAGAAGGGACGATCTCCAGCCTGAGTTGGTGCACTTTCAATAATCCGGTTGACCAGTTCGAGAAGTCCCACACCCATTGACAACCCGATATAACCGGCAACTGTAGTCAGAACAACACTTTCGAGCATAATCTGACCAATGATAACGCGGGGTGTTGCACCGATTGCACGCTGAACGCCAATCTCTTTGGTCCTCTCCTTAATAATCACGAGCATAATATTACTTACTCCGATAACCCCTGCCAGCAGGGTCCCTATTCCAACAATCCAGGTAAGGATCTGAATCCCTAAAAAGAGTCCGCTCATTTGTTTAAATTCCTTTTCTATATTTACGCTGTTCAAAGCTTGTACATCCGTTGGGGCTATGGAGTGTTTCTTTTTGATAAATTCCTTCACCTTATCCTCAACCACACTTACCGGCACCCCTTTTTTAGCTGTAATTGCCAGAAAGTGCACCTGGTTGCCCATGTTATAGGTCTGAAGCATCGTGGTAAACGGCAATGAAATTGACTCTTCGGTCCGGCCATTGATATTGATCTGAGTTTCAGCCCTGATCAGCCCAACCACCTGGTAGTAAACCCCCGATATCTTGAGGTATTGGCCCAGCGGATTTTCTTTTGGATCAAACAACGATTCAAATACTTTCTCCCCGATGACACAAACTTTCCGTTTATCTCGGATATCGAGGTCATTAATCCAACGACCTTTCAAAACAGTGGCAGGATCAATTTTTACATAATCAGGGTAATCCCCCTTTACATTGAACGATCCGTTCTTCTTTCCCCTGATTACATTTGAGCCGCTTCCAAAACGACCAGTAAAATTCTTAGGTGTAATATATTCTATTTCAGGAACTTTATCTTTCAGGTACTGAAGATCCTCAGAATCCATGTGCCAGTAGCGACCACGTTTGAACCCTTTATAAGGCTCACTGGTCTGTTCGCTCCAGAAAAAGGCCGAATTCGCTGCGAATTTTGCTATACCTTCAGATACTCCATTTTGAAGACCATTGCCTGATCCTGCCATGACAATCAGCATGAATATACCCCAAAATACGCCAAATGCAGTGAGCAAACTCCGGACCTTATTCTTCGCCAAAGCATTCCAAATTTCATTCCACCTGTCGATATCAAACATGACTTCTCATTTTATTGCAAATAATGTAATTCGAACAAACTATCAGGATGATCACAAAAGATCTTATCGGCGTCCTCAACTGGCCATTCATTCCATAATTCCTTAATTCTTTCATTATCAATTTTCATCCCTCAAGGCTTCAATCGGTTTAACATTCGCCGCTTTCCTGGCAGGCAGATAGCCGGCAAGCGCCCCCGAAACTATCAGTATCACCATTGAAGTAATAGCAGTAGTAAAATCAACAGTTGGGTTCAGGAAAAACATACGATCACCACCACCTGCTGCCAGAGACTGCTCGAGACCATAGTTTATAGCTTCCATGATTCCAACGCCTACCATTAATCCGAGATAGCCGGCTACTGTAGTGATCAGTATTGACTCAAGCAGTACAAGGCCGATTACCGAGGAGGGTGTTGCTCCCAATGCCTTTCGGATGCCAATCTCACGGGTACGTTCCTTAACGAGGATTAGCATAATATTACTCACCCCAACGATCCCGGCGATCAACGTTCCGATTCCAATAATCCATACAAACAGTTTGATCGCCTGGAATATTTTCATGGTGCGTATATATTGGGCAAGCATATTGAACGATCCCATCGCCTTCTTATCGGTTGGATCGAATTTATGCCGCTTTGCCAAACCTTCTCTCACCTTGTCGGTAATCGCCTCAGCTTCTTCAACTGTCTTAACCATTTTTGTGGTAACTGCAAACGTGTGAACACGGTCAGCACCATTGAAAATGCGCTGAGCTGTGGTGACCGGAATATATGAAGTCCTTTCATTGCGCCTGTCCTTATCAAAAGTGACTCCGATAACCTTAAAAGGGACACTATTCAATTTCACATATTTACCTATTGGATCCTCCTCTTTAAAAAGCGCTTTTTTGATATTATCCCCGATCACGATTACCTTTCGGAAATCGCTCATATCCAGATCATTTATAAATCGTCCGGAAATAACATTCACTTTCTCCATCCCCAGCAAGGCAGGGTGGCAGGATGAGGTTTCAAACGATCCGTATTCATTTTTATAGGTATACATGATTGTTCCGGGCAGATAATACCGTGATGAAACATTCTCAAGATTTTCCCCTTTATCCTTAAGATAATCGTAATCGGCATTATTGAATTTAATGGTTCGTCCCTCCTTCATCCCCTCAAACGGGATTGAAGTGTCACCTGTCCAAAGCCACATGATATTAATCGAATTATTCGAAAATTGCTGAGTTACGCCGTTTTGAAGGCCGTTCCCCGAGCCCAGCAGAATCATGAGCATAAATATGCCCCATGCCACCGAAAAACCGGTGAGGAATGTCCTTAATTTATTTTTTTTAATGGTAGAGAAAATCTCCTGCCAAACATCAACATCAAACATGGATTCAGATTTTATTCGGTGCGTACACGGTCTTTAAATAACTGCAAATCTCCATTTTTAATCACCTCTTCAATTACTCCGTCCTTAAGCCGGATAATTTTTTTGGTCATTGCTGCAATATCATGCTCATGGGTAACAATAATAACCGTCTTTCCCTGGTCATTAATCTCTTTCAAAATATCCATGACCTCGAAGGAGGTGGTTGAATCGAGCGCCCCGGTAGGTTCATCTGCAAGGATGATCTGAGGTTGTGAGATCAATGCCCGGGCGATAGCAACCCGTTGCTTTTGGCCTCCTGACATTTCGCTTGGTAAATGGTGTGCCCACTCTTTCAATCCCAGCCTGTCGAGGTATTCGAGGGCAATCTGATTGCGCTTCTTACGGCTGACTTTCTGATAATAAAGAGGTAAGGCAACATTCTCCATGGCGTTCTTGAAAGAGATCAGGTTAAATGACTGAAAGATAAACCCGATCATCTCATTTCGGGTTATTGCCGCTTTGGTCTCATTCAACCCCTGGATTAACTTTCCCCCAAGATAATAGGTTCCAAGATCATAGTCATCCAGGATTCCCAGGATGTTTAAAAGCGTGGACTTCCCCGATCCGGAAGAGCCCATAATGGATACAAATTCACCCTCTTCTATATCCAGTTCCAGCCCCTTTAAAACATGAAGGCTGTTGTGCCCCATCACGTATGACTTATGCAGATTACTAATCTGTATCATTTTACTTTGTTTTTTTTATTATTGACCATTTCCGGACATCACAAACCTATTAGACGTCTTCTCCCTCGAATTGTTACATTGAAATTGTGATTTTTACAATTTATTTAACGATTCGAAATTTCAAATAAACAATAGTCATGCCATTAGGATCATATGTCTTAAATACAAGAGAATATGTTCAGTCAGATGGCAGATACCCCGTCCAAAAGTGTACAGTTTTGCGCCTGAATGTGTTCATTTTCGGACACACTTTTTAAAAATGTAGAGGGATGGAGAAAAGGCATTATTTTGAATGGATTAGATTTTCATTTTTTTACTTCCACCCATTTTCTCTATTCCTGTGACCTGCCGGAATTATTTCATAGATAAAATACCCGGTTCTACCCTTATAAACTTCCGAACCCTTGATTTTTTTTGCTTCGGCCTCTGCCGCATTTTAATTTTGAATCAGATTTTAACTTCTACAGGTCTTTAATTTATGCAACGGTATATGAAACAACTGATTCAATTCATCTTTCTGTTACTTCTTCTTTGTTCGATTTCATCAATCCTGGTTGGCTGCAGAAAAACGTATGATGAGAACACAAGTGCCATTTTTGAGTTAAAAAGTTCTGTTATCAGCAATGACAGCTTGTTACCTGTTGAATATACCTGCGATGGTTTAAGCGAAACCTTACCACTCGAATGGAGCGGATACCCAGCGCGTACAAGATATTTCGCCCTGATTATGTATACTATCGCTTCACCAACTGATATTCATTGGTACTGGGTATTATACAATATCCCGGTATCAGTGAATATCCTTGCTAAAAACAGTGCCGGTACCGGTACCCTGGGGAATAACAGTGTAAACGGAATGGCAGCGTATGCACCACCCTGCTCGCAGGGACCTGGTTTTAAAAAATATATCCTGACAATCTATGCCCTGACCGATTCTGTCACTACAACAGTACCACCGTCAGAGGTAAGCATGAACATCCTTGTTGAAGCAATAAAGGGTATCACCGTCGCGTCAGCAAGTCTCACAGTTAAATATTCCAGGAATATTCAATAGTAAATATGTACCAAATGCCGTACCTATTATTTAATAAATGAACCTTTAAAAAATAAGCATCATGAAAACGTCAAATTCAACACTTCAGAATGTATGGACCAATGCTATGGTGAAATCGTATCGTACCCGGTGGTCAGGATTAAAGAAGAAATTCATCAAGGTTATAGCTTTATTCTTCCTCATTGCATTTTCATCTTTAATTTTACAATGCAAAAAAGAGTTACAAAATATCATTCCCGTCTCGCAAACTATAGATTCGTCCCAATATACCATTACCCAGGCAGTATCGGATGAAGC
>CAIVCR010000061.1 GCA_903904515.1 uncultured Bacteroidia bacterium | reverse complement strand
TCTGTTTGGCATAGTAGTTTTCAATTAGCCATTTGACAAACGGCCAATCTGCACGGGTAACAGAGTTTTGAGTTAAAAACCCTAGCCAGGTAGATACCAGTTCATCAGGCATAAACTCATCGTCAATCTTAAACCGGTATTGACGAATCTCATTCGGGATAATATCAACACCCCCTTTTTGGGTAAAGGCCTTTTGGAAAGGCTGAACCAAAGACCGGAAAGCGGCATTAGCCAAACGGAAGATTGTATCATCCGTTTTAATCGGAGTGGCAAAGGCAGTAATCTCCCTGGGCTGAGAGAGCATCTGCAAAATTCTTTTTTTGTTTTGACCGGCATCAATGTAGAACGCTCCATATTCCGCAATGATTTCCGAGGTAGTAATAGACATAGCTAAAAGGATTTAGGAATTAATATCAACTTGTTTGTTATGAGCCAGATTGTTGATCGTATTCCAATCAACTTCTTCTGTCTTTAGTTCATCATGAGTAGCCAGATTCTGAATAGCTGCGACAGCCGGTCTGGAAGTAAGAAGAACCCGTATCGCTTCAACCTTGGCTTCGGGAGTTGCTGCCGCTAAAACCGTTGGATCAATAGCGTTGAAAGGGTCCATCGCACTGGCAAGTTGTGCCTGGGAAGTCCCCAATGTTGTGTTAGCATCGGCGCTTTGCTGAACCGCTTGATCGCGCTCAACGGATAGCTGCTGATTCAGTTCAAGCCGGTCTTCAACCGACTGCAGTTGCTCTTCATTGAGAAAAACACCTTCATCGGTAGCCTCAAGCGCAACAACTGTCAGCACATGATTTAAATGTGAGAATTGTTTCATCTGTTTTTTAGGATTTATGATTTGATTATTATTGCCGGCAGTCTTTGAGGTACCGGTATTGAAATTCGCTAATAGCAGCACCTGGTCAACGGCTGTGCTGAATTCACCAATCGAATCGACAAGCGATCCAATAACTTCACCCGCCATAAAGGTTTTTCCCTTTAACTGCATTTCCAAAACCTGGGGACGATTGGCTAAAACATCCGCCCGGAATTTTTCATTGAAAGGATTAAGAATCCGGTCTTTGGCTAGTGTAAAATCAAATTCATTAATGGCTTTGTCCCACTCTTCATTCTTTTCTTCGCTCCCGTCCGCATAAATGGTCACAGAAATTACACCATGTTCATCTTCCGATGATTTAGATTTACGTCCCTCGTAAATAGCCATGGTACCAATGCTTCCAACCCAATCCATCTCCCGGCTGGCAATGATCTTGTCACAGTAACAGGCAATATAATAAGCAGCTGAAGCAGCCATGCCATCAATCCAGACAACAATGGGTTTAGTGCATTTTTGAATCGCATCGGTCATCTCAGGTACAGCCGATGCCTGGCCACCACCGGATTCAATAAGAAGAATGTGACCGATTACACTTGGATCTCCATCAGCTTCCACCAAACGGTTTGCAAGCGTCCGGGTACCCACGGGTCCGCAATTCTGGTCATGCTTAGTTAATATGGAACGTATAGGTAGTACATGAACCACTTTTTCTCTTTCGACAGCTGGAGCCGGATCTTCATCCGCTAAAGGAACTTCCGGCTGTGACCACATGGAAATAGAACGCGATATAGCCGATAGCTTATAAGGCATATGATTAGCCGGCTCAATGCCCCTTTCAAGCTCAAGTCCATTGAACATACCTTTTAAAATCGGGTATAACGAATTCAATGTTTGCGGCTCTATCTGCCAGGGTGATCCAACTAAATCTTTTAGAAATTCATAATTCATTATCTGCCTGTTTTGCACAATTCTAAGGCATAAAAAAAGCAACCCAAAGGACCGGGTTGCTCTAAAAAGCAGAAAATTAGGACGATTCAGCTTTTATTCAAACGGATTCTCGCTTAACCGCAAAGGGGGAAAATGAACGTTACCGCTGAATTTTACTTTATATCCTCTTTTTGAAGTGTTGGTTTCGCCAGTTTCAAAATCAGCGCTAAAGCGGATTGGAATGTCGGGCGTTCCCAACATGACAAGTGTGCCATTGCTATCCATATAGATTACCACAAATTTCTTAATCCGGATCATCTGATTGATATATGTCTCAGAATCTTTATTATATCCCGATACATAACCGGTTATTTCATGCAAAAACGTAGTTCCTGCAAAATCAGTTTTCTGATTCAAAACCGCACCGGAAGTATCCTGGGTAATATTCATGCAGTAAACATCGTCCTCATTAGTAATCATGGCTGCACTACCTAGTAATGAAATATTCCATTTGTCCACAGCCCATAACCTGACTACACCACCCATATTTTCAAGCTCTTTTCCTACTTTTTTCATGGTTTTTGCACGTTTTTAACAGTTTGTTGGTAATATCCCAAGTTGTCCCTTTTTCGGGACAACTTGGGCACTGATTTAGTTGTTTTTCAACCCATTTTCGGTAATAATCCCAGCATTTTTCATGTTTATCCGGATCAATCGCTCCAAATGGTTAAATGCATAAGCATTCATATCAACATCGATACTGGTTCGTAGACGATAAAAATCCTTTTTTATACTGTCAAACGGCCAGTATTCCTCTCCCATGGCAAAGCGCTGCTGGAACAGGTTGATTGAACGATCTAGCGGGGCGCCAAAACTGACATAGGAGCCAATAACAGTACGCATGACCCATTTTGCACGACTCTCAAAATACTTTCCAAACGCCACAATGTCAGTTCGGGAAAGCTCCCATCCAAACCGGTAGAAGTCATGGTCTGAAATAACAACTTCCACATAATCAGGCTTTTTTAACGATTTAACGGGATACATGACATCATAGTTTTTATTGGGTCGTTTTAACATCCGTTTGAACATTTCATGCTCCCTGGGAAACTTTCGGAAATCCACCGGGTTCCCATAGTTATTTTCCAAAAACCTTTTCACGTAAAGCTTTACAGGAATCGTTACAAAGAAGATCATACCAGATATTTTAGTTCAGATTCACGTTTTTAAACCGCTCTTCATTTTTCAGTTGGGCACGAAGCCAGATATAGTGCTCCTGTTTTTCTTTAACATTCTTTATTTCCCGGATCATACAGGAAATGGTCGAATGATCCTTGTTCAGGATTGAGCCAACCAGATCAAGGGAAGCATCAGGATGCCTGGTCCGGGCCAGGAAGGCATACGCGCCCCGGACATAGGCGAGATCCCTGAATTTGCTTTTCCCTTTTAACTCCTCGATGGAAAATTCAGTCAGGTAGCAAACCTGTTTTAATAACTTCTCCAGTTCAAACCGTAGCTCGATCAGTCTTCGTAATTGTTGGGTTGATAATTGATTGATTCGTGTGTGCATCATTTTATTCCATTACATTGGTTTATGACTTTATTTCTGTTTTTCAATCCCATTTTTCATAGAAAAAAATATTTTTTAGGTCCGGGGGTGGTCTGTAGTTGGAAACTTACCCTACATACACTACCCTAACTACCCGAACTACCGGTTCACTACCATATTTAATGATTTATTGAATTGATTACTAATTAAGTAGTATAGGTAGTGACGGTAGTGCCCTAATTCCTCGTACAGGGCTATCTTTAGTTTTATTTTTAATATGCTCATCTATTTTTCTCCTCCTGTGGATAAACAATCTTTTTTTGTTCTTCAACCAATGCCTCAGTCCGCATGTCTTCATTACCGGTTTCAATATCCGGCTCATTGGTCTCGATCAGATTAATCACCTCTTTCATCTCCAAATAATCAAAACAATAGGCCTGGTTCACAAATACCTGACCTGTTTGCTTATCCCTGAATTTTTTTGATTTTAGCCGGCCTTGAAAATATTTGGTTTTCTCCAGGTAAAACTGAATGGTCTTTTCGCCTAGCGCCACCATGTTACTTCGTCTGGAATACTCAGCATACATGGGATATAAGCCATCCCAACGAAGAAATAATATTTCTTTTCCTTTAGCATAGGTAATCTGCTCCTCACTACCCACATATTTAATCTGAACCACATCGTGAAGTACATAATTACGCCCTTCCTTGATTCGGTCCTGCTCCAAAAGGGTCGCAAAAATGCTCCAGAAATTCTTAAGATCATCTGAACTTTCAATGAACTTCTGCTGATCCCGGATCACCTTCATACCAAATTCAAGAACCTCATCAAAAGTGAACGGAAACTTAAACTGGTCTTTTAGAATATGAAAGGTTGTTAAGATGGTAGACAGGTTCTTTTGAAGCCTAACAGACACATCCTTGCACTTTTGAGAAATCAGGGTTTGGATCATTCCATTGTCTGCTGCAAACCGCTCAATTACCAGTTCCCGGTACTTCAGAAAATCATCGGTCAGATGGGCAAACCCCTTTTCCTCCAGATCCTTTAACTCATTATAACGGCTTTTCTGCTCATCAGTATAATCACTCTTATAGGCCGTAAGGCATAAACACCGCTCCAGGAGCGCCACATCGAGCGTTGGCAAATCCTGCCCACACAACAAAACCATCTGATTGATTGGAATATGCTCTGTCTTACTTCCCGCCATCGCAAAATTCCCCTGGATCTTTCCCTGGCGGTTAAAGATCGATTTCAACATCTCGATCCACCGCATCTCCAGTGAATTTTTGTATTCATCAATCAGACACAAGGCATTGTGAAAAGACTTTAAGGTCTGGGACAGTCCATAAACAGTCACCTTGGAAAGGTTGTTGATGTCCTGCTTTTCACCAAAGAAGGCCAATAAACTTTCGGCCTGGAATGTTTTTCCGGTCCCTTTGGGTCCGAAAAAATTGATCATTGGTAACTCCCCATGAACGATTTTAAAGATTGCATCCGAATAAAAAGAAGTCACGAGCGTGCACATGCAAATCATCGAATTGTCACCAAAAACATTGCGGTATCGCTTGCTCCAATCCTCAAAAGTTACATCCGATGTTTTGTGCAGAAACTTTTTCTCATTGGTATACGCAGTCTTATCATTGGCATATAGATTTGAAAAAGGGCGGATCAGGTAATTTTGATCACCTACCGAGATTAGTCCGTTGTCATCGGTTTTTGTGAATTTGCCATCCGGCAAGGTAATGCCGTCACACCACGCCCAAAAACCTTCACTCTGCCAACCAAGCTGTTCAATTTCATTGCTGTAGGTAGTATTGGCATACAACCGCTCCTTGACATTATCCAATTGAAATTGATCACCCTTCCAGATAAAATTACCCTTAGCTTCAACTTTGCACTTAAAGCGTCTCACATCGTTCAGATCCACTGTTTCGAGCGAAATAGTTGTTTTATTGCCATCTTCATTGTTCATCTCAAATAATTTAAAGTGTCCGTTTGACGTATTGCTGTGAATGATGGGGATTATGATAAAATTCGCGATCCGGGCAATATGCCCCGTCTTGGAAACGTGGTGGATCGAATTCTTCTCAAAGTAGTGCTGGTACCTGTTCAGATCATTGAGCTGATCATGTGATAGGTTCATTGGATTTTCACTCATATCCACAGTCTGAAGGTCTGGCTCGAAGGTTTTGGCATTTTTCTTTAAAAACTTATCCAGAATCTTTTTAAAATCCCCGATGATCATTTTAACACCGGCGGACCGGAAAAAACCTTGTACATTTCCAATTTTGATCATACGGGAGGATTCCGGGAGAAAAGAGAGGAGTTCGGCAATGTGCTCGATAGCCCAGCTTGCAAACAGATCATCTGCCGGCGAGAGTAAGGCGGTAATTTTAAGTATATACCAATCCGTGAAATTGATGTATTCCGGATCGCTGATCTCCCCGGTATCCTCATCAACCACTCCTCCATCACCGAGGCGCATCCGCACATCCAACCCAAAGGAGATTAGCCGTTTGAGATTCTTAATTGCAGGCAACTCATCCTTTGTTTTCTTGTCATAAAACTGTATGATATACTCATCAAAAATGACAGTTTTGGTGAGCTTCATGAGCTTCAGGATCTCCCCTTTTTTAAGAGGAGCACCGTTCATTCCAATGTAATTCTTAATGTCAGCTAAATGATAATCAATAACTTCATCAAATTGAGATAAAATATTTGCCTCCTTGCTCTCTTTGATAGTTTCTGAGGCCTCATCCCAGGCAAACCAGGTTCCTTCTTCATTATCTACCTTCAACTTCTCCCGAAGTCTTGCTATATCCTTAGTTAGCTCAGTGGGCTTAATGTCAAATAGGACTGAACATTTTTGGGTATAAGCAAGGCGTACATTTTTATCTGAGATCAGGGATATATCATTGGTAATTTGATTAATCAGCTCCCCTTTTTTCTCAGGGTCCTCGGTGATTTCTTTTGCAAAATGAGTCGCTTTAAATTCAATAAAATTCAATTCGTTTCCTTCAATGTACTCCCGTACATCAAGGCTTGCATCAGAGCCAACGGAATGCTTTCTTAAAAAGCTGTCAGGATCTTCCTTTTCCGGTAACAGCACAATTCGGATATTGATCTGTTCGGTTAGTAAGGTGGAAATGTGCTTAATAGCAGCCTCCTGTCCTGCTTTATCAGCATCCAGGACTAAAACAATATTGCGGGTCCAGGGCTTGATCAGTGCAATTTGCTGCGTTGTAAAGGCCGTTCCGCTTGGGGCAACGGTATTCTCAAATCCATACTGGTGCATCATCAACACATCATGCTGCCCCTCCACAACATAACACTTTTGGGCTTTATGAATCTTCATTTTTGCCTGGTATAACCCATACAGCAATTCAGACTTATTAAACAGCTCATCCTTGGCTGAATTCCTGAATTT
>CAIVCR010000060.1 GCA_903904515.1 uncultured Bacteroidia bacterium | reverse complement strand
GCTGATGTCGTCGTTTTCTCCTTATCCTGACAATCAGTGCAAATGTATCAAATCCTGTTAATTGGCGAAATTTTTCGGGCCGGATTTGATGTTAATATTAATCCTTTGATTTATAGAGGATCGATTACGGTATTTGCTGATACCTGATTTCATCGGAGCTATACGCAGCTAAAAGCGTTTTCTGACCACCACTCTGAAAATAATCAATCCGTATCTGGTGTCTCCCCTTTTCCAGAGTGACGGAGTTGCTCATCTCCTTGGTACCATGCTCGCCGTCATTATCAACAAGCAGATTATTATCGATATACAATTTACTCCCATCGTTCGAAGTAACATAAAAAGAATATTTTCCGGCTTTGTCAATCTGAATGAACGACTTAAACTGAGCGGCAAAATTCACTTTAGGACCGGCTATTTTCGCCAGGCCAAATTGGAACAAACTCCCTTTTGCAGCCGCTTTTAATTGATCGCAGTCGGGAACTTTTGTAAATGCACCCTTGTAAAGTGACCACAACACGCCATTTTTAACCGGATCGACATAGTTGTAGATTACATGTGATTTGCTGCTGGGATGAGATCCTTCAAGAATCGCCTGCGCCTTCACTACGGTATTTTTTGAAATCTCAAGTGGCTGGGTATAAACCGGTGAAGTTTCGTCAACCTCTGATCCATCAATCGTATAATGTATTTTTGCTGCTGCATTGGAACAATTGATACTGACAACCAGTTTTTTCCCGGTTGCAATTATGGTGTCTTTGGGCATAATTACAGGTGATGGCAGATACGATCCGGATTTCACCTTTTGGACTCCATCTGAAGTAAAGGAGTATTTTCCGGATTGAATTTCAAAGACTTCCAGATTATCTTCCCATTTGATGAATTTAATACCGTCACACTTTGAAGCTGACTTCCCGCTCTCCATTACCTCCTCCTTATTCAGGGTAGGGACATAAACTGTTGCTGAAGTATTCGCAGGGATTGTAACATCCCATGTAAATTTACCAGCTGCCAGTTGCCAGCTGCTGTTTATCCTGCCATAAATAGAGTTATAGGATGCGTCAACATTGTTTAAATCACCTAAGACATATGGTTTCATAAGGATATGTCTGAACCCGGGGATATTTGGATCTGGTTTAATTCCTGCCAGATTTTCGTAAAACCAGGTGATCAGATCACCCAGAAGCATCACGTGATTGCCCGAGTTCATCCCCGGATCGCCACGATCGCCATTCCAAAGTTCCCAGATCGTTGTTGCCCCTTGTTTGACCATGTAACCCCAACCCGGGTAAGTAGATTGTGAAGCCAAAATATAAGCAATGTCAGCATGTCCGTTGTAAGTCAGCGCTCTCATCAGCCACTGCCCGCCAATCAGGCCATTTCCAATATGTCCGTCATTCTCACCCATTATCTTTTGCAACAGATTGTCAACGATCCGTTCCTTATATTGATCCGGCACCAGTCCAAAAGCAAGTGGAAGGATATTGGCAGTGCAGGTATTGTTACTGTATTTAATCTCAGTTTTATCCAGAAATCGACCATTGAAAGCAGTTTTCATTTCATCCGCAGTTTTCGAATATCCTGATGCGTCACTCTCCTTGCCCTGCAAACGGGCAAACTTCTCCATGAGTCTTAACTCGTAATAAAAATATACGGTGCCGATGAATTCTGAACTCGTTATTCTTGAAGGATCGCTGGAATTAATGAGTTTAAGATCTTCGGGGGGAACGCACCAGTCACCGTAGGTATCTTTCGGCATTGTACCATTATTTAAGTACTTGCTCATGTGCTCTATCCACTTTTGCATCGCAGGATAATTGGTTTCGATTGTATGCAAATCGCCGTATTGGGTATAAAGCATATCCGATGCGAAAATGAAAGTTCCGGGCCAGGTGGTATTGTCACTGTAGATTGGCCAGTAGGATGGTGCCACATCGGGGAGACTGCCGCTTTCGAGCTGGGCATCACGGATGTCGGTCACCCATTTTGAGTAGAGTTTCGAAAGGTCGAAAATATAGCTTTCACCGGTACACTCCGCAGAACGGTCACCCAGCCACCCTTGCCGCTCATCCCTCTGCGGGCAGTCGGTTGGTATCGACCTGTAATTTCCGCTTATTCCCCAGAAAGCATTCTTATAAATACTATTAATCAACGAATTGGAGGTTGTAAACGATCCTGTGACTTCGAGGGCATCATGGATCACCTTCCCTTTGATGGAAGATAATACCGGAATTCCCGGATAACCGACCATCTCAACATACCGGAATCCATGGTAGGTGAATCGCGGCTCCCATTTTTCTTCACCATCACCCTTTAAGATATAAGTATCAGTTACCTCCGCACTTCGGATATTTGCAAGAAAAAGGCTTCCGTCACTATTTAACGTTTCTGAAAACCGCAGCGTTACCTGATCACCCTTCTTTCCCTTTACATTGAGTTCAACCCAGCCAACCATATTCTGACCCATATCAAAAATACAGGTGTTCTGATTTAATTTATTCAGGGCAACAGGGGTGATTTCGCTGTTTATCGTTATCGGATCCGAAGGCTGCGCCACCAATTCCTTGCATGGTTTTTCCACAAGTTCTGCATTATTCCATTGGGAATCATCGAAGCCGGTTTTACTCCAATTCTGAAACTCCATACGCGCATCGTAGTACTCGCCGTCGTATTCGTTGTTTTTACGGATGGGTCCGTCCGCAGTCAGCTTCCAGGTTTCATCCGACACAACGGTATTTGATGTACCATCATCATATTCAACATTAATCTGGCAGACCACCTTCGGAAAGCCGTAAGATCTTATTTTGTCCACTCCACCCGTTCTGGGGGCAAAAAATCGCCCGTTTCCAAGAACCACACCAACAGCATTTTTATTTTGCTGCAGATACTTAGCCACATCAAAGGTCATATAAAAAGCCCGCTTGTTGTACTCTGTCAACGCCGGTGCCAGAACCTGGTCTCCGATTTTCTCTCCATTGAGATAAAGTTCAAACAAACCAAGGCCCGAGATAAATGCGGTAGCAGATTTTACTTTTTTATCCAGGTTAAACTCGTGCCTTAACATCCTTGCTGAGAGAATGGTATGCGGGTTGTTTGGGTCATCACTACCCACCGCCTTTTCAAGACCGATCCATTTTGCCTGCCAATCCGAAGCCTGGAATAATCCGGTAGTCCAGAATGCAGGTTCACTCTCATGGATTCCACCATTCTGATCGCGTACTTTAACCTTCCAGAAATATTTGCGATTACTTTCCAGTGGTTTACCTTCGTAAGCGATCTGGCTTGATTTATCCGATGCGATCTTCCCACTATCCCAGACATCGGACACGTTTTCATTCAGTTTATCCTGGCTTGAGGCGACCAAAACCTGATACGCGCTCTGGGTCACACCGCGTTGGTCAGACTCTGAGATCCAGCTAAACCGGGGTTTCTGAATATCCACACCCAGTGGTGTTGCTTTATTCTCAATCCTTAGATTGGCTACTTTTACCTGGAGCTTTTCGCTGCAGGCGCCGGTGAGAAGAAACAGGATAAGAATTCTGATAGTTAGTTTCATTTTAAGTTAGTTATATGAATTATTAGTTTTCGCATGATCAATTCTCTCAACAACTGATTTATTTAAACCCTATTTCTTAACAGGATACAAGAGTGGAAAGAACTTACCTTCCATTTTATCACCGCTTTTTACAACCGGAACTCCGGCAAGCAGCTCTTCATCAGAACGTGAACACGTTCCATCAGCAAAAACATTGAGCACAAAAGCACGTCTGGGATTATCAGAATTGTTCTCGAACGATCCATGGACCAGCAGCGGATGGTGAAAGGAGGCATATCCTTTTTTCATCTCAATCGGAACCGGATTATCAAGTTTCCGGGTTTGCTCCTCATTTAAGAAAGCCTTTAAACCTTCCATCTCTCCGGTCAGGACCGGTTTATCGAGCAACCCCCATTTGTGTGATCCGGGGATATACTGCAGACATCCATTCTCTGCAGTCACATCATCCAAACCAACCCAAACAGTCAGATGCTGCATGGGAGTTGTTCGGGTCCAATACGAATAGTCCTGATGCCAGGCTACAACACCGCCATGTTTTGCAGGTTTGCAGAACAGCTGATCATGCCAGAAGCGGACTCCCTGATCGCCCAAAAGTTGATGAGCCGCCATCAAAAATGCCGGATTCCAGAGGATGTCATGAAACCCCGGAGTTATTCGCCAATGACCAAGGGAGTGAAAAACAATCCGGCTTGGATCGGTCGATTCATTGGAATGGAATTCATAAAACAGATCGTGATCGGGATGATCCGGGTCCATAATCGCGGAAAGCTCCCTGTTAAGCTGCACCACATGATCCTCTTCCAAAAGCTTTATTCCCGAAACATATCCGTTTTCGTTAAAAAACGAAATCTGTTCCTCGCTAAGCCTGAATTTTTCCCATTCATTTGAATCAGTCGGAATGGTAAACATCTGTGTGATCGAATGATCATAATCTGCTAAATCGCGGGATAATTGCATATAGGTTTATTTTAATTGAATTAATATCTAAATTGAAAGGCTGACTTTTTCGTGATTTGATATAGCAGCCCTTCACTTACCCAACTAGGTTGTCAGAAATAACCTCCAGGCCCAATCAACAATGGTATGAACCAGTATTGCGGCAATGATGTTATTCCCGCTCTTGCGGTATGCCCACCCATACCCCATTCCGGCAATTGCGGCTAACGAGACATAGGTGATTTGTGTGGATAAGGTACTCACGTTATTCCAATGCATGAGGCCAAACGCCAGGGAGGATATAACCAGTGGAATCCATTTTTTTGAGAACATCTTCTCCATTCCGCCAAGCAAAATACCCCTGAAAAAGAGCTCTTCAGGTAAGGCAACGGTGAGAAAGAGTCCCAGAAACTCAAAGATTAATTTAGGAATATTGTAAGATTCAGGCATTGAAAAAGTCAGAAAACCGGTTAATAAGCCCGGGGGAACTACAAATGCCATGATTATAAGCATTGAAAGCCCGACAACGCGCAAGTCCCTTAATGTTGGTACAAGATTATACCCGATTCCGGCGTTCCGGTATCCGTTCCAGCCGATTATAGCGATAACAGAAAGTGCAACGGAGAACCATGCGTATGAATCACTGCCACCAGGAAGCATCCCCATGTACCAGCGAAGGTCAAAAGGAATCCAGAGGACCAACCAAAGCAATAAATCGGTCCAGGTTAGGATGAAAACCTGATCTTTTGCCTGCTTTAAGACTCCCAATACCGTAAAAACAATTGTGGCAAAGATGACAGATAAATAGGGATCGAATTTAAACAGCAATATTCCTGGCAACATAAATAAGAGAGATATTCCGCCAGCAACATAATAGTGTGAATTCGGATCGCAGCGTAACCAATCGTTAAACCGACTGAATGCCTTAACAGAACCTAAAGCAATCATTATTCCCATTAAAGGTGCCAGGCTTAAAACGTTGGCAATTATTGAAATCAGACTATTCTTCGATTCTGATGCCGAGATGCCATAAATTAATCCGACTCCAAACAAGGTCCAGATCACCCAGAGAATTACAAATCTATTTTTCATACGTATATAATTTGATTTTTAAATAATTATTCATTTTCAACCTCCAGTTTAAAATCCTCAAAAATAACTGTTGAGATTTTCTGATCGTTGGCGCCACCCGCGAGACCGATATCCATCTTTTTGGCCACACCGGGGATATCGCCCGATTCGCGCGAGATGATCCAGGTTTTACCGTCAAAACTGTAATATCCCGAGAACCGGTTACCGTGCCGCACCAGCTTCAGCCAAACCGGCATTGGTTGATCAATGCCGTAATTCTTACTTTTTGTATTGTGCATGCAGCCGTCGCCAAATTCGTCCCACTCGGCTCCACACCGCTTGGTGGTTGAAAATAAAAGGAAAGATCCCAATGTACTGCTTTTTGAACTATTACTTTTAGACATATCGTTTCGCGTAAAAATCCCGGCCCGGAACCATTCGCTGATCCCTTCGCTGAAGCCCACCACTTTTACCGTAGCTACAAAATTCCCCTCGATTGCCTCTTTGAGATAAATCGCTCCGTATGAGTCTTCGGCATGAAGAAAATCGGTCCCGGCAGCGGTGATCTCAAAATGATTCTTCCGGATATCGTAGTTGAAGTGGCACGGTTTGGCTGTCGCGGAGCAATAGGTTAAAAACGGGGCATTTGCAATATCCACGACCTTCACGGGGTAAACATGAATTTGAAGAGGCGGTTGATTGGCAACAGTAACGTTATGATTGCCAGCCTCTGCCATCCATGCGAAACCAATCTGAATGGTTTCATTCTCCTTAAACTGGATCTCCTTAGCCGCAACCTCCTTACCATCAATGGTCATCAAAATTTTCCGGGTGACTGCTTCAGCCCTTACATTCTGAGCTTCTATCGTAACCGACAGAGAATCCCCGACGGGAATTTCAGAAAGTCGTGTATTTAAATTGCGGTAGATAATGTAGAGCGGATCTCCTGTGACAGTGACTTCCTGTGCTGCGGTGGTGCCGATGGAGACTGAGTGCTTTCCCGGATCAAAAAACTTGTATTTAAACTCAATTCGGCGTTCATTTTTGGCGATAAAGGGGAGCCTTCGGGTTTGGACCACCTTACCGTCAACATAAAGAAAGAGATCCTCCATTCCTGTAGAGCCGGTATTTGCAACCGTTGCTGAGACCGTTATTTCATTACCTGTTGAAAGCGCTCCGGCTGACTCCACCTTCAAATTACGGTATTGCAAGGCAACTTTCCCTTCGATAAGCTCTTCCGGCTGATTCAGCGGCGCCTCAATGATCCGGTTATTTTCATAAATATTGTCCACCAGATAGCAGGCACAAAGCTTCATCTCTCCCTGTTTCAGGTTGTAATAAGTGTTATCGGTCACGCTCCATCCGGATGACATATTCTGAAAAAAGAGCGCGACATTTTCGTTGGTCGCAGCGGGGTGGACATCATGGATCAGGTTATTGCGCACCACCGATCCGGGACTCAAACCATACACGGCAATACCACCCTCGTCATCCCGCTTCATATTGGTAAACGAGACATGGTTGTATTCAGCGAGGTGACTCCCGTCGCTGGTCTCCTCAATATTTGGCCATGAACCCAGCGTGATGCCGTATCTCCCCACATTCGAAATGTAATTATGTGAAACGGTACTTCGTGTTGCATTATAGGTTGAGATCCCAGTCGATGCGACCGGGATATTTGTTATCTTATTGTATGATATTACATTATCGCTTACCATATCGCTCCAGTTTTCGGGTTTCTGAACACCGGAGACATTGATTCCGCTCCCTTTGACATCATTGATCACATTGCGGCTGATCAGGTTGTGATAACTTCCTAATCCAAACCGGATCGCAGTCTGGTTTACATTTTCAATCCGGTTTCCCAGAAGCTCGCAATTTTTTGCATACTGAAAGGAAACTGTTCCTTTACCTCCCGACCGGGTATTCTCAAATTTCAGCTTGTAAAACCGCAGATTCCTGACCGGTTTTTCGCGGGTACCCGATACATCGACCAGGTTTTCCAACCTTGGAAATACGACCGATGCCTTGTTGGGATCACCCAATTCATCTCCGGGTATAAAACTAACGGTTTGAGTTCTGGGATTAAAAAACCATTCATTGGTTGTGTCCATTAACGCCTCCACATTCTCGACAAAGTATTTAGGCTGAATGATCACCATTTCCGGGGAGGGCTGTTTTAGCCAGGCCGTGCGGCTTTTTGTATCCACTTTTGAAAGACTTGTGTGAATGCCACCCCATCTCACGGTCATGTGGATCCTGTTGGATTCAATATCTTTCCATGATTTAAGATCACCTGCCTTAAATCTAAAGTAAGTTGAATCGGCGGGTTGACCATCGGTCAGAAAGTAGCCGGTATTTGGTGTTCGGGCAAGCGTAAGGCGTTTGCCGTTGGCATACAATTCGTTAAGCTCAGTCCGTTTTACAGCGGCACTCCATATTCCGTATTTCTTTTTCTCCCATCCGGTGATTTTTTCTCCACCTGAAATGACGGGTGTCTCACCGGGATATGCCGCATAGGTGACAAAGCAATCTTTGAGTTCATGGTATTCAAAAGCGCCGGTCGGAAGATCGGTTTCAACCCGTTCACCACCATCGACAGGAGAAAAAGTCAGAGGAGTTTCGAGGGAATAGATCCCCTCACGGATCAGAACAAGAATATCGCGGCCAACACCAAATTGATGCGGCGTTCCGATAAACCGCTTATCGACAGCCTTTTCCTTAAGTTTATAAACCTGTTCCTTTAGTTTACTCACAGCCGTTTTTGCCCGATCAAGGGTCGCAAAGGGGCCATCGGAAAAACTCGTGTTTGGAGTCGCTAATGTTCCCGACCAACTGTCATTTCCCGCCGGGGAGACATAAAAATCGGCGGTTGTCCCGGTGAGGCTAAATTCTGCTTTTTCTATTCCCCTGACTAAGCGGCCCTGACCGGAAACCTGATTGTTCAGGTATAAGAAGGAAATTAGAATCAGCCATCTGGCAATTAAAATTCGATTGTAACAACTTTTCATAAATAGGTTATTGTTTTTTTTCAACCAAATCGCCAAAACACCAATCCGTCTGGCGGCGGACACCAAAAATCAATGGAGTTTTTTGGTGCCTCTTTGGTGTCTTTGTGTTTTGGTGGCGTTTTTTTCCTTCAACTTTCAATAGGCTTTAATTCATAAACCGCTCATGTGCTCCACCCATCACACCATGTGTATTAACTGATATCAAGGCGAGTAACATGATTATGATTACAATCCCAATCAAATAAAGGAACCACCTGTTCACCGGCATAACTGCAATCGGTTTCCCGAAAAATGGGGTATACTGCTTTCCCGCGAGCCACAGAATAACGGCCAGATTAACCACATATAGTTGGTGATTCGAAGGGAATCTGCCGGCAAATACTCCCGAAACAATATAGCTGACCAAAATATAGGCAGCGAGATATGTAACAAATAACACCAATATTCCCTTTCGTTCAAGACCGGTTTTTGACTTTGTATATTTATACCATCCAATTAATGCTACCGAAAAGACAATCAGTGTACTAAAAAGGGTGCTAAGCATCGCTGTAGTTTCCGGATTGACAGGATCTTTAATCCGTTCCAATAAAGTATGATAACCCATTGAGTCAATCAGATTAATAAATGGGATCCCCACAAAGACGAGTAACATGGCAATTTTCGATTCCCAACTCTCTGAAAAAGAGGTTTCTTCAGGCCAGACGGAACTGAAAACACCGTAAGCCATTCCGATACCGCCAAAGAATCCTATGCTGTATTCCATGACGTTCCACATGTTAAACTGAATCTCCAGACCTGCTCCGAGGGTTTGGAGGAAATTTCCAAAGGCAAATCCAAAACCGGCGCCCAGCGCAGAATAGAGGGAAACGCGTAAAGATGATGTATAATTATTCCGTGCCAAATGCCACAATAATGCAAGACCGGCACCCAAACAAACCGACCATGCTTCTGCCCTTGGAGGGGTCATCAACCATTCCAGCTGAACAACGAAGAGGTAATAACCGAATATGCCTCCGGCAATCATCTCTGCAAGCAATGCACCCCAGTTGATTTTCTTCTCTTTTGAGGATTCAAGTGTCAATCCAACCAGGCCACCACCCAAAATTCCGTATAAACCGCCGATCACGAAAAGCATCAGCAGACCATAAAAGGCGTCGGGAAAACTGCTGCTTCGTCCGTATCCGACAACCATGCCGTAACTTATCATGCCACCAGCACCCCAGCCCACTGCGGATGCCATGGCGATAGAATAAATTTTTGAATACCAGTCTTTTCGTTTTGAAACAAGCACAAGTGCCAGTCCACCGATTCCTCCGGCCCATGCAGCGCCCTGCTCATGTCCGAACTGACCCCGTATTGCCCATGCGGTGGCCAGGGTCATCGCCACGATTAAAATGCTAATTAGTTGGTTTTTCATATTTATAAATTTTGTTTGGTTTTCTATCTTTAAAAATATTAAGGCAAGCTAAATTATCAGGTGTTTATCATATCAAAATAAAAAAAAACAATTTGCCACTAAAGCACCAAAACACTAAATTACACCAAACGTTTCGATCGGATAAAGGGCTTTGGTGCATTTTTGGTGACTTCGTGATTTGGTGGCATGTTTTATTTAATCTCAACCTTCCCGGTTGACTTGATATCTTGCGATGAACTCCCAACCATCAGTTTAAAGATTCCTGATTCTACAACAAACATCTTTTTATTTACATCATAAAATGCCAGATCCTTTGCGGGAAACACAAGTTCAACGATTTTACTTTCATTCGGCTGAAGGGTGATCCGCTCAAAGCTGACCAGCTGTTTTTCAGGTCGCAAGACACTTGATTTCTCCTGATGGGCATAGAGCTGAACAACCTCGTCACCGGCACGCTTACCACTGTTCTTAATTGTTATTCTTACAGTTATATTTCCAGATGCATCAACAGTTTTGGAGACAACCTCCAATTTGCCGTAACTAAAAGTTGTATAACTAAGTCCATATCCAAACGGATAGACCACCTCACTGATCTTTGAATTATCCTTCACATTATTTCCATACATATAAGTTCTCCCTTTGCGGATATCATAATCGCTGAACGACGGGAAATTCTCAGCCGATTTATAAAATGTGAGGGGTAATCTTCCTGCCGGATTGTAGTCTCCGAATATCACATCTGCCAGGGCATTGCCACCCTCCTCGCCATTATACCAGGTTTCGAAAATTGCAGGAACATTAGCTTTTAACCATTTTACAGCCATGGTACTTCCATTCTGCAAGATCACAATAGTCTTAGGATTGGCCTTGAAAACTGCCTTTACAAGATCTTCCTGATCACCGGGAAGATTAAGATCCGGACGGTCAACCCCCTCCTTTTCAACACTTTCATCAGTCCCAAGGACTACCACCGCAACATCGGCCTCCTGAGCTGCCTTTATGGCCGGTGAAAATTTATCGGGATTCATAGCTGCTCCCCAAAGTTTAACTTCTGCATTATACCACTGCTGGGTGTACTCGAGCCGCAGGTCATAACTCTTTCCCGCCTCAACCTCAATTTTTGCCACATCCGATGACTTGTTTCGGTTCAGGGTCCGGTCGATTTGTAACTTTCCGTTGATATACAACTTAATTGCATCATCAAATTCACCGCCAATATAATAGGGTCCCGAGCAAGGGGCAATAAAAGTACCTGTCCATCTTATCGAGTAGTAGGTGGCCGGCATTCCTGTGGCAGGGGCACCTTTGCCAAACTTAAAGTTGACCACTGAGTCAATGCGGGTCAACAAGGGTTCGCCCGAACAGTCGGTATTGCTGAAGTATTCCCCCTTTAAACCGTGTTCACCCGGCTTTCCCCCTGCCGGAATCAAATTTTCGGTTGGGATAACAGGCAACGTAATTTTTACATCTGTTCCCTTTACATAATGGACTTTGGTGCTATCCAGTATATTTATAATTCCCTGAAGCGGAGAGATCGCTTTGGAATATCCGCCCGTATAACCGCCCAATTCGGCGACTGCGGCAACGGGACCGATCACGGCCACAGACTGGATCTTACTTTTATCTAACGGCAACAGATGACCCTCATTTTTAAGCATCACGATTGTTTTCCGTGCAGCTTCCCGTGCTACAGCCCGGTTTTCAGGACTATCTAAAACCGAGTGGGGAATCTTAGTATACGGGACCATCTCCGGCGGATCGTATAAACCCAGTTTAAAACGGGGAAGGAGAATGCGGGAAACAGCGGTGTCAATCGTTGCCTGGGAAACCAGTCCCATTTTGACCACTTCGGTCAGATGGTCCCGGAAGCAGTCGCCACATTCAATGTCCATCCCGGCATTTAAAGCTGCTGCGATCGCTTCCTGAACATTGGCTACATATTTATGCCCTTCATTTAAATCCCTGATTCCATTACAATCAGAAACAACATTCCCTTCATAACCCCACTCTCCACGCAGAATATCGGTCAGTAATTTTTTATTCGCAATGCTGGGAACTTCGTTCAGCCGGTTATATGAAGCCATGATCTGCAGAACTTTACCCTGCTGAACCAGAACCTGATAAGGCCGAAGGTAGTATTCGTGCATCAGTTGATCATCGACATTGGAAGATCCGTTGTGACGACACCACTCCTCGTTATTGAGTGCGAAATGTTTGGGACCTGCCGTGGATTTAAGATATCGGGGATTGTCCCCCTGAAGTCCCTTCACAAAAGCAAGACTTAGCTGACTTGTAAGGTATGGATCCTCACCATAACACTCTTCTGTTCGTCCCCAGCGCGGATCACGTGCCATCTCCACCACCGGCGCCCAAAATGTGAGAGTGGCTTTAGGTACATTTCCGTTCACCCTGGCTCGAACCTCATCCGACATGGCGTCGGCCAGTTTATGCACGATCTTCCTGTCAAAGCTGGCTGCCTGGGCGATCGGCACTGGGAATATGGTAGCTGTTTCACCCTTAGGGACGCCTACACAGTGGCCATCACCTGCACTACTCCAGAGAAAACCGGGAATTCCGAGCCGTGTAATCGGCGAAGAGATACGCGAACTCATCTGTAATAACTTCTCTTCCAATGTCATTTTAGACAGCAGATCCTGGACCCTCAATTTATACGGTTTGGTATAATCAAGGTAAATTGGTTTCTCCACAGGCTGCTGGGCCAAAAGTGTTAGCGTTTGAATTAAGATAATTAATAGGATGAGGGAAGCTTTAATTTGAAGGAAAGACTCTGCTTTTGAAAATGTTTTTCTTGCCACCAAGGCTCCAAGGCGCAAAGATGCACTAAGTCGATTATATATGGGAATACCTTCCTTTGAGTGTGTTTGTCCGGATGACATACCGCAGAATAAGAGAGAAATTTTCATTGTTTTTGCCATTTTCATTGACTAGAATTTCGGAAAATAATAGTTTTCAAAACTTTATATTTCGGTGCTCTGCACCTCAAGGTTTAAGATGATATTCCTACTACAAATATCGCGGTGCTCTGCACCTGTATAATATATGAAAGCTGCAGAGCAGCGAAATATTTGTAGAAAAGCATTAGTAAATCTGATTTTTAAGGTGCAGAGCACCGCAATATAATATTCAAAATGAACTAGTATATTAATTTAAAGACATTAACATTATGTATAACAATGTATTACATTGGTTCTTAAAATCATTCTCCGGAAAAATCTTATCATTGATCACCCAAATACCAGCACCTTATACCCTCAAAAATATCTTGTTTTTGTACAGATAATACAGGAATATCCACTCCGCGGCAATCATCCCGGTCACGATGATTACCTCTCCAAAACTGCCGCTTGAAATGGCGATCGATCCAAAAAGAAATTTAGAAGGGAGTTCAAAGTCAATTAACTGGCCACCAAGATAAATCGTTATTGAATTCAATCCGATAACCTTGAAAAACAGGATCCATTTGTTCCACAATTTCACATCAATAATAAAATAGAATAGTGCGAGCAAAAGAAAACTAATTCCGGCTGTAAGAAGATCAAACGGAACCGTCCATATTTTCTTAATGATTGGATAAAATGGGGATAGTAAAAGTGCTACAAGGACTAAAGAGGCTCCTGATATCAATAAAACAGCGGTTTTTCTGTTAGGTGCATATTTTTCGCTGCGAAGTACAAATCCCGCAAATGATCCCATCAACGTGACCGAAATGGCCGATACAATGCACAAAATACCTTCGGGATCGTATGTTTTATAGATTAACTTTCCCGGTAGCAGATGCTGATCGATCCAGGCATTTATGCTCCCATCAGGGGTAAAAGATCCGGCACCAAAACCAGGAACTGGCACAAGAAATTGAAGCATAGCTATTCCTGAAAGTATTCCGAGCAACCAGAATATCCTCGATTTTAATGTAGCTGTATTTATAACGATCAGGGATGCAAAGAAGTATCCAATTCCAATCTGAGATAAAACGCTGAGGTAGCGGATGTCCGAAAAGCCCTTCGCGAGTATTCCGTTATAGACCATTCCAAAGACTACGAGTAATACCATCCGTTGAAACACCTTTTTATACAACTCTTTTTTGGGAGTTCCCTTTTCCAATTTACTCGTTAGTGCAAATGGGATTGCCGCTCCGGAGATAAACATAAACATAGGGAAAATTAAATCTTCAAAGTGAAACCCTTCCCATTGAACATGATGCATTTGATTTGCCAAAACATTCACCCATTCCCATCCTGTAGATTTAGACAATGCATGCAGCAATTCCCCGCCCCCAATAATCCAGAGCATGTCAAATCCACGCAGGGTATCCAGAGAACTTAGCCGTTGCTTCAAATTAGACTTTATTGTAGTTTCCATACTATTAATTTAAATGAATTAATTTTTTATGTTTAAAATTTTGCTGGCCCTCTGATTTCAAAAAAATTACTGCTGATTATAGTGATATGATTCCCCCCATACCAATACGACAACCGGATATTTTGACCGCTTCAGATCGGCATAATTCAATTCCAGGTATTTGTCGTCACCCCAGAACGGGAGTCTGTCCCAGACGGTATGTCCGAGTTCAATTTCATGTCCGGGTACGACAAGGGCAGGATTAAAACCTTTCACCATTCTGACAATATCGGTAGTCCAGGCATTGGGTATCAGGATGTCGACTTTATGATTGGCAGCAACTTTATCAATCCATTTCCAGTCCATCATAAAATCACCTTCGTTAATCTGATCCCCGGTATGAGCAATTGTTATCCCGTCAGGAGTTTTAACCATCGCGACATTATTTATAGCTGAGGTGAGCTGATGTCCCGGATAAATATAGACCTCAAGAGAACGGTTTGGGGATAGTTTAAGCGATTGCTTCTTTTCGGCAATCCATTCAAGGTGGGTGATCCGTTTAAAAATCGGTAAATCTTTCCAAACCTGTTCGGGTGCAATAACCGGTTTCCGATTATAAAGGAAATTTTCTGCAACTGCTTTGTCCGCATGATCTTCATGCCGATGACTGATAAACAAAACGTCACATTGTTTGACAATACGGTCTGTTTCATCGGCAGAGAGGGAAAAGTCGGGGGAACCTGAAGAGGCACCCCTGGCAAGATCGAAGGCGAGGGTAACCGATTTTGTACGTACAATAAAACCCATGTTATAAACCTTCCAGACTATAGCACCTTGTTCAACCTTAGTCTCCTCCAGCTCTTTAATAAGCTGGTCAGTCTGATGATGAAAAAAATCCTGGCAAGGTTTCCTGAATGCAGCAAAATGTTCGTGAAAAACGGCATCCATTAAAAGTTTTGCCAGCCCTCGTTCCCGGTTTTCGGGCACTGCCGGCCGATTTTTAACGAGGATTTCCTGAACGGTGTCCAAAAATACCTTAGCCTGACGATCGAGGTAATCGTTATCTTTTTGATTTAGCTGAGGATCAGGTTTGCCGCCACCCTCTTTCCCGTCATAAACCTGTGCCGCCGACCGATTAGTGACTATAAAGCTAATATTCAGAATGATAACAAGAGAAAATAAAAATCTTTTCATCATCAACGGTTTAATTTCTGTTCTTTGCACTTAGTTCTTTCAATACGGATTTCAATAAAGAAAAGGGATAGAGCACGTTATGCACCTTCTCCACGACCAGCTCTTTAGGTACCGTAAATGATGATTTGATCCGGATATCTTTTGATGAGGCTCCAATCCGCACTTCATAGATTCCGGGGTCTGCAACCCATGCCGATTTACCTGTCCAAAAGGAGCCGATCGAACGGCCATCCAATTCAAACGAAAGGGTCTGGCTCTCCCCGGGTTGAAGCAACTTTGTTTTGGCAAATCCCCGAAGTTCCTGGAATGGTTTTTCAATGCCGGATACCGGGGCCGACAAATAGAGTTGGGCAACCTCTTTTCCTGCAACCTTACCACTGTTTTTCACGGTAACTTCAGCCTTTAACTTTCCATCGAAGGTCGGACTGCTTAACTTTAAATCAGAAAATTCAAACGTTGTATAGGAGAGGCCGTAGCCAAATTCGTAGGATGTCGGGACCTTAAATGAATCGTAATACCGGTAACCCACATAAATCCCCTCATTGTACAAAACCGGAATCACGTTGGCTTTGGCGGTCTCTGTTTCTCCTTTAAAATTGACCGTTGAGGGGTCGTCCGCATAGTTCACCGGAAACGAAACCGGCAATTTACCCGAAGGGTTGACTTTCCCACTGAGTATATCAGCGACAGCATTACCCCCCTGCTGTCCCGTTTGCCAGACATGAAGTATCGCATCCGGCAGATCACTCCAACTAGCTGTTTCAAAGGCTCCTCCAACATTGAGTATTACAATTACCTTTTTCGCGGCAGTATGATAAAGTTCGCATACATCCTTGATAAGCTCCTGCTCCGTTTTGTCCAAAGGAAGGTAGCCGTTATCATGTCCCTCGCCACCACTTCGCCCGATGGTAATGATTGCAATATCAGATCCGGCAACCTGTTGAGCAATAATTGATTTTGAAATATTAAGCTCTGAATGAAAGGGAATTATGCGTCGGCTAAAATAGTCAGTCACCTTACAATTATTCACCAGAATGGTATCCACAAATTTTGAATAGGTATCTTCGAGGTATTTAACAACCTGATAACCGCTATTTTTGATCCCTTCGTTAACGGTAACGGAATGTTTAGGCTTCGACTCACCACTCCCCGATCCGCTTGCCACAAAGAAATAGGAACCTTTACTAAACAGAGCAACAGTTTTGATACCTGAGCTGAAGGGAAGTGTTGAACCACTATTTTTGAGCAAAACGATTGCCTCACCGGCAGCGACTCTCGAAAGTGAATCATGGGCAACCTTGTCAAATTTGAGCGAGGGTTTATACCCTTTTGAACGGGGAGTTTTCATCTTGAATTTCAAAACATGCGCCACACTCCTGTCTAAATCAGCTTCATCCATGAGTTTACTTTTCAGGGCGGCTTTAAGTTCTTCCCTTTCGGTATTGCTGCCACTCATCAGCAGGTTACTGCCGCCTCTTAATTTAGCCGCCGCGTCTCCCAGTCCGTCCCAGTCTGTCATAAAAACGCCGTCGAAGCCCCACTCATCGCGAACGATGGATCTTAGCAGTTCCGGATTTTCGGAAGTGTAATAACCGTTGAGTTTATTGTAAGAGGTCATGATTGACCAGGGTTGGCTCTCCTTAACCGCGATTTCAAATCCACGCAGGTAGATCTCACGCAGGGCGCGCTGGCTGATGATCGCATCATAGCTCCGGCGGTCACTCTCCTGGTTATTCGCGGCAAAATGCTTAATCGAAGTCCCAACCCCTTGCGACTGAACTCCGCGCACGTAGGCTGCTGCCATTTTCCCCGAGAGCAGGGGATCCTCCGAAAAATATTCGAAGTTGCGCCCACACATCGGGTTGCGCTGAACATTCAAACCCGGCTCTAGCATAATGTCAACATTGGACTCCAGCACCTCGTTTCCAATTGCCTCGCCCACCTTTTCGATCAATGGGGTATTCCATGTTGCGGCCAATGCTGTTTCAGCAGGAAACGCGGTGTACCGAACCTCCTGAGCCGAATCTTTCGGATTGGTACTCGCAATGGTGACACCCCCCATCACGGTAGATTTTATCCCCAGCCGGGGAATTCCCCACACGCAGCCGTCTACCGTTGGGGTGAAAAGTGGGTTGGGATTGGACGTTGAATTGTCCTCGATGCTGATACCTGATTTCGGATCGTAAGCCGTCACACCCGGAGGGGGCGTTTTCCCGTCTCCTATTCCAACGGTCAGCGCAATTTTCTCATCGATGGTAAGTGCGGATATTAATTTACTCAATTCTTTATCTGTAAGTTGCGGCACCTTACCTGTGCCACAACTTAACAGAAGAATCTGGGTTAGAACAAAAAGCAGCAGATTGAATACCTGAATTTTACTTTTCGTCATTCTCACCTATTTTTTATGTTGGCTTAACTCATCCATGGTGAAGTTTGGATACATGACATCATGCACAATTTCAACAACCTGGTCTTCAGGTAAATTAAAGGAGCCTTTAAGCCGGATATCTTTTGACGATGCTCCTATACGTACCTGATAATCGCCTTTATCTGCTACCCAGGCACTGTTTCCGCTCTGGAAAGAGGCGAGTGATCGCTTATTGAGTTCAAAGGTGAGTGTTTCCATCTCTCCGGGTTTAATTAATTGAGTTTTGGCAAACCCTTTAAGCTCCTGCGACGGCTTTTCTGCTCCGGAAGTTGGTGCAGAAAGATATAATTCAACAACTTCTTTTCCGGCGACCGATCCTGTGTTTTTTACCAGAACGGTCACATTGATCAGGTCGGAGAAAACAGTTGCACTCAGTTTGAGGTTTGAGTAATCGAACGTTGTATACGATAAACCATAGCCAAACTCATACGAAGTAGGGACATTGAAAGTATCGTAATAGCGATAACCGACATAAATCCCCTCTTTATAGAACGAATTAACAGGGTTATCTGCGGGTTCTCCGGGAAAGGTTTTGGCAGACGGGACATCTTCAACTTTCATGAAGAAAGAATCAGGAAGTTTACCGGAAGGATTAACTGCCCCTTTCAAAACATCAGCAATCGCATATCCCCCTTCCTGTCCGGGCTGCCAGGCAACAAGGATGGCATCGGGATAATTTTTCCAGCTTGCGGTTTCGCAAACGCCTCCGATATTGAGTACCACCACCACTTTTTTACCCGCAGCATGATATGTTTCACATACGTTTCGTACCAGGCTAAGTTCTGCATCTGAAGTTGGTAAATAACCATTATCATAACCCTCGCCACCACTACGCCCAAGTGTGATAACGGCAATATCCGAATTAGCTACCTGCTTTTTAATCAGTTCCTGGGTTATCGCCATTTCATCATGAAAAGGGATCAGTCTCTTTTTAAAATGGCCGGGAGCCTTACCATCCTTGACACCGTTATTCGCGAGCATGACCGGATTATTGAAATAATCAGGAACAAGGTTCTGCTCCATAATATTGGCATTAAAAGCGGTATACGAATCTTCCAGCTCTTTTAAAACCTGAAATCCTGCCTCTTTAAGTCCATCATTTACAGAAATTGCATATTTATTACTCCTGATTCCTCCGCTTCCCGTGCCTGCTTCGATGAGGTAATAGGATATTTTCCCAAAAACAGCAACACTTTTTACGTCCTTAAAAGGAAGTGTATTTTTCTCATTCTTAAGCAGAACCAGCCCCTCACCGGCCGCCTCCCTGGCAACTTTTGCATGACCATCCAGATCAGGTTTTTGCGTCGGAATATGACCTTTTGCCCTCGGAGAGTTTAATTTAAGTTCCATGTTATAAACCAGATTCTTAGCTAGCGTGCTTTCGTCAAGCGTTTTGTTTTTAAGAGCTTCAGTAAGTTCCTTAACCTCATCTTTACTTCCACCCATCAGCATATTATTCCCGGCTCTTACCTTGGCAACAGCGCTCCCATATCCATCAAAATCGGTCATAAATACACCATTAAATCCCCACTCCTTGCGGACAATGTCATTTAACAGTTCAGGCGTTTCTGCGGTGTAATAGCCATTAACCTTGTTGTAGGAGGTCATGATCGCTTTTGGACCACCCTCCTTAACTGCAATTTCGAATCCACGCAAATAGATCTCGCGTAATGCTCGTTGGCTTACCACGGCATTGTATGATCTGCGGTTTGTCTCCTGGTTATTAGCCAGAAAATGTTTTAATGTTGCTCCAACCCCATTGGACTGAACACCACGGACCATTGCTCCGGCTAATTTGCCGGAAAGCAGCGGATCTTCGGAATAATATTCAAAATTACGTCCGCATTTGGGGTTACGATGCAAGTTCAGTGCAGGCATCAAAACCACATCGTAATCGTATTCCAGTACCTCATTTCCAAAAGCCCGTCCAACTTTTTCAATCAAATCAAGGTTCCAGGTTGCTGCGAGGCATGTTGAAGTTGGGAAAGCGGTTGTATAGGAATACTCCGTTGCCCCTGCAGGATGGGGATCCCTGTTAACCCCGGAGGGTCCATCGGTAAGAGCAGAAGAGGTTATGGCTAATCGTGGGATAACCATCTTCGAATTCTGGTTGGCAATGATAATGCCTGTCCCCTGCTCAGTAGTCTTTGATTCTGCTGCAGGCAGGAATTTTCCGTCTCCGACCGACATTCCGATCTTTTCATCGGGGGTCATGGCCGCAATTACATTTTCTATCTTGTTTTTACCCAGCTGGGGTAAACTGTTATTGGTACAGGACTGCATCAGCACCTGCATTGCGACCAGGGAGAAGAGCCCTATAAGAAGATTTTTAATTTTCATTTTGCTCATATTTTGGATGTTATATTTATTCAGTCCTAAAACTTAATTAATAAGCTTAGCACCATTTCGTCATAAAGGTCTGATTTGCAATGATCAAAGCCATAGCATTGACCATCTTTAAGTTCCTTTAAGAACAATACGCGATTAGATATCAGAGATTTAGGTTAGGTATTTCGTCCCAGACGGGCAATGTCATTAAGCTATTAAATTCCTTGGTGTTTCTTAGTGTCTTCGTGACTTTGTGGCAGGAAAAATAGCCACTAAAGCACTAAAACACGAAGGTTCACAAAGAAAATAAATCGACATAATCTTTAACTTAAAATGATATTGCCCGGACGGGACAAAACCTAATCTAATAACCCGTTTTCTAACCTTATAAAATCCCTAAAGGGATATTAAATCCAATTCCAAAAAATCTTTTATTTTATGTAAAATTAGTTATGATACTCTTTTATTATATTCCAGCCGTCCACCTTTAATACGGCTGAACCGGATCCCTGATCTTTTTTATTAAATCGAACGCTGATCGCTCTTGATTCTCCGGGGAACAGTGAAAAATAGTTATCGCCCCAATAAGCCGGAGTTATTTCATCGCCGCCCTCTTTTGATAATGCCAGGTGAACCATAAAGGCAAGATTTTTCCCAATGTTTTTAACCTTTACAACTCCCTTAATTTCAGAACTATCCTGAAGAATCGCCAGGGATTTTTCAAGTTCAACTTTAGGAAGTTTCTCCAGATCAGTAAAATCGGCTACCGATTTTGGTTTTGCCACGAACAGGTCCCAGTCGAAACCAAGCGGACTTTTCGTGTCAACGCGTGTTCCCTGAATATCCTTTGCTGTTGAAAGCCAATAGAAGTTATCAGTTATCTCCTTGCCTGAAGCATCTTCCAGTTTCAATCTCAGAAAATGGGTTTTACTCAACCCTGCCGGAAATACAATTTTAAAGGCTTCAGTTTTCCCATCGGGACCAACGGTTACGACCGCTGATTTGGAAAATTTCTCACTCAGGTCGAAGTTGAATAGTTTCGCAGTCACCTTAAGGTCTTTAAAATCCTGGTACTTGCTGTTGACCACCCAGATCGAATTATCGTCATACGAATATTGCACATGCAAAGGTTCGCATGCTTTCTTTGCCCCGTAATAGGCGCCTCCGACATTGAGGTACCAGTCGACATATTGCCAGCTGTAAACGGCAGGCCATGCAGCATCATATTTCCAGGTTGTAATTCCAAGTGCTTCATATTTATTGCGGGCATAGGCCTCGAACATGCCACGGGCACTTTCGTAATTGAGCGCCATCCCTTTGTTGCAGAGGTCGACTATACCCGTCGCTTTTCCGTACCGTTTGTCCAGCGCTTCCAGTCCGGCAGTGAAATAATCTGTTCCCTGGAGAACCGTATGAAACGAAAAAGTCTCATTGCTGATTGGCCATAATGCCTTTTCTGGCAACATTTTGCGCATGCTTTCGTAAGGTGCAAATACCCCGCCGATTCCACCCGACTGGGCAAATCCCCAGGCGCCATCCTCCTTATGGGTATAGTAATGGCCAGGGGTGGCATAAGACCACAATTCCAAAGTTCCGGTACGTGTCCCTCCGGTTTTAAACCGGTCTTCAATATGAAAAGCACCTGAATGTGGCTGATAGCTCCTTTGAGGGGTGTATTTAGCAACGAGTTCCTTGTAGTTTTTATCCAGATTTTCGGTTGGGAATGTCTCATCGTGACCCAGGAAATGGATCAGGCTGGGATGGTTGCGGATCCGCAGCAACATATCTTCGATAATATTTATAGCCAATTTCTCATCGGGAAGGTTACGACCGAAAAACTGCTGGATCACAAGGATTCCGTTTTCATCGCAGAGGTTGTAAAACTCCTCCGTTTCGCGGATGGAGAAACCTTCAGATCTTAAGGTATTTAATCCCGCTTCCTTCGCATATTGAATAAGCCCTGAATAACGATCGTGAGATAATCTTAGCAACATGTCGCTCGTCATCCATGCGCCACCACGGATCAGTATATTTTTACCGTTCACCTGGTAACCGCGCCACCCCTCCTTATTAATGTAGGTTGAGACCTCGCGTATTCCAAACTGCACATTCTCAACAGCTGAAAGATTACCATCAGTCAGAAAGGACAGTTTGAGATTGTACAATTCCTGGGCACCCAAGTTATGGGGCCACCAGATCCGGGGATTTTTAATCGTTAGTTGTGCAAATTCTGCCGGGGTAAATTCGACGACTTTCGATTCGTGGGGGGCAAGAACTACCTCTTTACCGATTTGAATATTTTCGATTACCCCTTTCAACTTTCCAGTCACCTGCACGTCACTATTATTAATAACTTTTGCTGAAATGGTCAGGTGAGCATTTTCAAGTGAAGGGAGGTCAAGATTCGTTACCACATAAGGATTTCGGATTGCAACGGGTCCGTCGGCTGAAATAAACACATCCTGCCAGACACCCGTATTCAGATCGGGGGGTTGCGGGTTGTGGTCATCCCATCCGGTGGTAGCCTCCACCTGTTTGGTGTAGTATTTGAGATCAGCAATTCTTCCGGGTCCGAAGACCTCAATTGCCAGGCTATTCTCAGCGCCGGGCTTGCCCCATTCGTTGATATCCAGTTCAAATCGTCGGAACATCCCGACAACGGTTGATGTATCCGCAATCTGATGCCCATTGAGCCAGACATTGGCCTTGAGGTTAATCCCGTTCAGATGTAAGGTCATATATTGCCCATTCCATTCGGAGGGAATCTCAAACTTAGTGCGATACCACCATGAAGAGCGAAAGGGGCTCTCCTTAGGCATTGAGAGCCAGCTGCCCGAACGGTATCCGGGAATGTTTTTGAGGTTATCTCCATAAAACGGATCAGGGTAAACTTTATTTTCAACCAACGCAGCCAAAACAGTGGTGGGCACTGTCGCCGGATACCATTTGTCCGGATGAAAATCATTTGCCGAGATCTGACTTCCTTCCTGGGGAACAAGAGCTGAAGACTGTATCTTCCAATTATCTTTTAGCTGAAGTATTCCAGGGTTTGGACTCACGCAGCCTACATTCAGCAGCAATAAGGCAATTAAAAATCCAAGTATAAGAGACTTTACTGATTTCATTTTGAATGCGTTTAGAGGTTGAAATCCTGCAAGAATTTTCCGTTAGCTAACGGATGAATAACCCCAAATGAATCGAAATTGGGGGTAAAGAATCTCGTCTAAAACCGGAACCCTGACAGGGTACTATAAGGACATCTTAAATCAATATTCAGCCCACTTCGGAGCTGTCGGCTTATGTTCTTCGTAAACCCCCGGTTCCGCAAGCTTCACCGGGGGTCATTAATATGTAACTCCTTGCGGAGTTTCTGGAGAGGGATTAGTTACTGGCAAATGTCAAAAGCGATATAGCATTTTATATCATAGAATATCAACAACTTATAGCTACGGAATGAATTGTCTTTCTACGAAATATTCAAAAAATTCTTCATCCCAGGTTTACCACCTCACCCGTTTCGGAAGATTTATAGGCCGCATCGACGATATCGAGGATAATCTGTCCTTCAATTAATCCCGGAACCGGGGTTTTGCGGGTGCGGATGCAGTCGACATAGTGCTCCATCTGACGTGTGTACATCGACTGATCGCAATGTTCGGTTTTGGCCGGAAGTTTGGCATCAAATTTCCCGGGGATATTTCCCACTTTGTATTTGAGGAAGGTTGGAAACACATTGGCATACCCTTTGGTTCCATAGATTCCGGTTGCTGCCTCGGGGCCATCCATGTGAGGCTGCCACCAGCCGCTTTCAATAACCGATTCTGCTCCGTTATCCCACGAGATCATGATAATACCTGAGTCATCAACATCATAATCACCATAATGGGTTCCGATTTTAGCATAAACCTTTGTTGGTTTCGGGTCACCCAGAATATAGCGCGCCGTATCAATTGCATGAACACCCATATCGGCAAGTGCTCCGCCACCAGCCAATGCTTTTTGCGAAAACCACCCGGCAGGTCCCCAGTTTTCGTGGATTCCGTACCCTTTTGTTTTTACGATCTTTCCAAGCTGACCTGAATCCACCGTATCTTTTACAAAATTTACATCGTTGTCGAAACGCCACATGTGGCCGGTCATCACGATCTGATCTCCGGCGTCGGCTGCTGCCTGAATGGTAAGGCCCTCTTCGGCTGACATCGCCATGGGTTTTTCGAGGAAGACATCCTTTCCGTTATTCAGAAATTCGATGGCAAAAGGGGCATGGAATTTATTGGGTGTTCCGATAACCACGGCGTCAATATCGTCTCTCTTAAAAAGTGATGTAACGTCAGTAGTTGCTTCTTTGATATTGTATTTATCGGCAAAAGCCCGGGCTGCTTCAATAGGAAGTCCAACAACGACAGCGATCTCAACGCCCGGAATAGATTGAAGTCCGCGGGCGTGGTAGTTGGAAATATATCCGGCTCCAATAAGGGCAATTTTTATGGTTTTCATAAGTAGTTGTAATAAATTTAATTTAGAAGTTGAACCCCTTCAGGGTTCCAGTCAGAATGCGTATTTATACCGTGGGTTGCACCCACGGTTATTCAAATTAGACCCTTTTCAGGGTCTCTATGAAATTAAAATTCAAAGAACTGGTCAGGTGGATAAATAACCTCCGGTGGAACCGGAGGTTATGGCATGTATGTCAACAGGAACCCCGAAGTGGGTTCAATAGTCTAATTGTCAGCAATTAAAGGCTTTCCGCATTGTCATAAACCTTCTGAATCGCAGCAGCGACAAGCTCCATATCGGCAGAAGTACCCATGAGAATTTTATGGTGGATACAGGCAGATCCCTCGAAATGAATCTTATCACAAACAGGGAGTTCAAATCTCGATGGATCGATTGCAGCCCAATATTCGTCATTTAATTTATGGCGTGAAGGCTTTGTCAACGGCTTATATAAGGAACAATTATTCAGGGGAGTATAACTTGCTGCCACTTCAATGCCAAGTTCGGCAGTAAGTGCAGCACGGAATTTTGCAACCGGAAGACCTTTGAATCCGGCCTGATCGTATCTGAATGAGAAATTGAAATAGGACTCTTTGGTCTCACGGGCATCTCTGCGCATCGGGACAATTCCGGGAATAGCCTTTATCAGTGAGTTAAGATAGATTCCGTTTTCATCTCTTACCCTGTTCTGCTCGGGCAATCTTTTCAATGCCTCAACCAGGATTGCTGCCTGAAATTCGGTGATTCTGAAATTTCCTGACTGGCAGAAATTTCCGGCATCAAAATATACACCTTCACCTTTATTCCCTTTTACCAGGGTTTCAGGTTCAGGTCTTCTTCCGCAATTACGCAGAGCGTCAAGTTTTTCGTACAGTTCAAAGTTATTTGTAGTCACAGTTCCCCCTTCACCCGCTGTGAGAATCTTGGAGAGCTGAAAGCTAAAGCTTCCAATATCACCAATACTTCCGGCTTTTTTACCATTCCATTCGCCGCCATGTTTATGGGCGCAATCTTCAATTACAAAAAGATTGTGTTTTTTAGCTATGCGGAGAACTTCATCCATGTCGGCGAAATTCCCATATAGGTGAACCGGAATAATCGCTTTTGTGCGCGGTGTTATCGCTTTTTCAATCTCTTTAGGATCGATACACCAGGTATCTTCGCAAACATCAACCAAAACCGGAGTTGCATTCACGTCGATAATTGTTGCTGCTGTGGCCTGCCAGGTTAATCCGGGAAGGATCACTTCGTCACCCACACCGATGCCACACGCTTCGAGCGCCATTTGCAAAGTAACGGTACCGTTGGCGGCGGAAACAGCATACTTTACACCATTGAATTCAGCAAAGTTTTTATTAAATTCAGTCTCTTTCGGACCGTTATAAGACCAGACACCGCTGTTTAATACTTCAATTAATGCATTTTCTTCATTTTTATCCCATACCGGCCATTTAGGCCATGGATTAACTTTAGTGTCGCGAAGTGGAGAACCTCCAAGTAGTGCTAATTTTGTCATGATAAATGGTATTAAATGATCTGTTTTAAGATTATAAAATCTGCTTTATAATTAATCCTAATATTATTTTTTGCTGAATAAACTTTTCAGGCTGACAGTTTCGTTGTTTACCAATGGTTTGGCCCAGAAGCTGATGCTTAAAATATAACCTAATGTTACGAAGATAAGCAGCATCCCGACTTTTAGTGATACTAAATCGCTGATGGCTCCGATCAGGATCTGAACAATAGCCCCACCCGCGATACCGGTCATTAAAATTCCGGCAAAAGAGCCATGATGTTTGGCAACAGAATTTAATCCCAATGAAACAACCACAGGATACATTACCGACAAGAAGAATCCCGACATTGGGAATGCCCATAAAGAAACCTGGGCACTGGCAGACAAACCGATAGCCACACAAATCATTGCCAAAATGGTAAACCATCTCAGGATTGGTTTGCTGTCGTACAATTTCATCAAAACAAGTCCCAAAATCCCACCAATGGTCATTAATCCCCAGAAATAAGAGACAGCATCGGCACCTGCCAGATCAGGATTGATATCATGGTATACCTTCAGAAACTTGGACATCCAGTAAGAAATTCCCTGTTCAGAGCCAACATAGGCAAATACACCAAGGAAATAAAGGATCACATATTTATTTTTAAACAGCTCGAAGTAACTCTCTTTGGAACCCACTTTCTCGTCTTCCTGTAACTCGACCTTTGGAAATTTCACCAGGAATACCACGACACACATTAAGATTGCGATTAGGGCAAAAACCCAGTATACCGAAACCCACGACATTGCTTTTGGCACTAGGGTCGTCATCAAACCAATAAATGGTTTAGTCACATTTCCGCCGTCGATATTGGTTACAAAGTAGGTATACATTTGGGGACTGATAAAAGAGGCCAATCCGAAAATCAACTGGGCCATTACAGAAAAAAAGGCGTAATTAGTCTCTCCACCTGATACACGCAAAAGCGGATTGATAACCACTTGCAAGGCAGCCATTCCTGCTCCGATGGTAAAAAGGGAAACGACAAAAACATTAAACTTCGGGAAAAGGGCAAACACCAAAGCCCCGGTAAATGCAAAAAGAAAGGCCAAAATCATCATCTTCTTCTCCCCGTACTTTTCGAGCCAGAATCCGGCAGGAATAGACATGATTCCATAAGCGATAAAAAAGGCGAAAGGGAGTAAACCGGCCATGGTTTCGGTCAGCGTAAAACTCTGTGATACTTTGTCATTGAGCGCTCCAAGAATGTTCGTTAGAAATGAAATAACAAAAAACACGAACATGATTAAAACGACCAGGAAATAATTTTTCTTCATTAAACAAGTATTAGTTACAGTTTCTTAAAAATCAAGGATGCAGCGCCCAGGCATCCGGCACTATTCCCAAGGGTTGCCCCAACGACATCCGTAAAGCGTGAACAATCAGGCATCACATAACTGAAGGCCGACTTTTTGATCATGTCGATATAAAATTGTCCGGCTTCCGAAATTCCCCCGCCAATTATCACTTTCTGCGGGGAAAAAGTATTGATGAAGCCGGCAATGGCATGTCCCAGATAATCGGTATGTTCCTCCATACATTCAACAGCTGCTGTTTCACCTTCCTGAAATTTCTCCACAATATAATGACCATTAATCTCAGCGTCATTCATTCCTGAACGTTTTGCATACTGGCCGATCAGGGCATTGGTCGAGGCATAGGCTTCGAGACATCCCCTTCCACCGCAGTTACAGGCTATCCCCTTATGATCGATAGTCACATGACCCATCTCTGTACCCCGGTTTTTATAACCGCCATAGAGCTGGCCATTGGCGATTATAGCGCCTCCGATCCCTGTTCCAACGGTAAGAAATATTGCATCTGTGCACCCTTTGGCTGCACCGTAAACCGCCTCTCCAAGACCCATCACATTGGCATCATTATCCACTAAAACGGGTAATCCAAACTCTTTTGAGTAAAGGTCCGAAAGGTTTATATTTTCCCAGCCGTTCAGGTTATCGGCTCCTCCATGAACAATTCCACCATCTACAATTCCGGGAGATCCAAAACCAATTCCAATGACTTTGAGATTTAATTCACCTGCTTTCTGAATCACTAATCCGATGGCTTTACTAACAGTGCTTAGAATATCGTCGCGTAAAGCCTTCCCTCCTATCGCAAGTTTATCATCAAACAAAATATCACCCTCTTCAGAAACAAGGGCAAACTTCACAAAGGTTCCACCCAAATCGATTCCTACTGCATATCTCATAAATTCAACTCTTTAGGTATAATTATTTTATAGTTTTCTTTTCAACATTCCATGCCCGGACCTCCAGTAGCGGTCTCCCCCCGTCTGAATCGGTCAGGTAATAACTTGCGTCGTATGTCCGCTCTTCACCCGGCAACAGAGTTACATAATTGTCATTCCAGTAAATCGGAAGAATGGGCAGGTGTGTCGCAGGATTAATGACATCCATGAACATAAAGAATGCGATAGTTGCTGAAGGATTGTTAACCTTCAGACTAATCTTTCCAAACTTCTCATCTTTACTAAACAAATACGTGTAATTAAGTTGAACCTTGGGTAACTGATCCAACGCGGTAAAGTCGGCAAACTGTTTGGTTGGCGTATAAAATGGCCATGACAATTTTTTATAGGCGTCGTAATCGAGGATATCCTTTTTAAGGGAGAGCCAATAGACGCTGTTATCAACCTCTTTATTGTTCTTGTTGTAGATCCGTATATCGAGAAACCACACAGGGGTAAGGTTTTTGATCTCCGGAAGCTTATAGATTAATTGTGAAATATTCGATTTGATATTGCCCTTCCACTGGTCTGCAAAAATCTCTTTTGAATTGAGATCAAAAGCCCTGATTTTAACGGTGAGATCTTTAGCCTCAGCTAAATCCTCATTGGCAAGGAAGATATCGTCGAAACCATATCTGTAAATGGCATGAAGCGGAGTACATGCTTTTTTAACTCCATAAAAGGAACCATTGGGTTGCAGATAGGTGTCGTATAATTGCCAGATCATTTTAGGCCAGGCCGAGTTAAGTTGCCATTGAACCAATCCGGTACTCTTTGGTTTATGAGCTACAAAAGCCTCAAACTGAGGTCTCATGATCTCATAATTATTCACCTGCGCCTTGTAAGTAAACTCATCTGCACTTGACGATTTACCGTACCGGTTATCAATGGCACTTATGTCACGATCGAGCGTGGTAAACTCGTTTCTTCCGGTATGATATTCCCAGTATTTTTTATCGATTGGCCAGACACTCGATTCGGGAATCATCTTCTTTAACGAGGCCAGAGGAGGAATTGCAGCACCAGGGCAGGTTTCGGTATTGAAACCCCAGGCTCCTCCAAGCTTAGTGTCAGTAAACCAATAATATGGAGGCGTCCATGCATAAGGGCCCATCATTTTCATACCGGTTGCCCCACTGATCTCACTCACAAGGGGAACTGCCGCGACCACATTATTATCTTCAGTGCCTGCACCACCTGCAGAGGTTGAATAGGGTCGTGAAGGGTCGTATTTTTTGAAGAGCTCAACATATTTCCTTTCAAGTCGGGGATCGGGAAGTTTATCACTTCCCAACATCCAAAGATAGATACTGGGATGGTTGCGCAACCATAACATCTGGTCTTTCCACGATGCAGAGAGCAGAGCGATATCCTCGTCATTTACGGCACCTCCATATTTTTCATGACACGGTTTATGCAGGTATTCTTCCCATTCCCAGATACAATTGTAACCGATCATGACCAGAACTCCGTATTCATCACACAGGTCGTACAAGGTATCATCTTTCCCCCAGAACCCTTCACAACGAATGCTGTTCAGATTCATGTGTCGGATATATCTCATCTGCGCTTCAACCGATTTGCGCGTATCCCGAAGGAAGATATCATCGGCCCAGCCACCACCTTTAACCAGGATAAATTTCCCGTTTATTTCGAAGGTCCGGTTCTTCTCGCTATTCAGATAGCTGCGGATTTCGCGGATCCCATATTTTTTAGTTACCTGATCGATAACCTTATTTTCAGCAATAAATTCAACATTTAAATTATAAAGCTTTGGATTTCCCATCCCGTTTGGCCACCACAACTCTACATTTTTAACAGTTAACTGACTGTATTCATTAGGATTAAACCGGTACGAAAGGGTGTCATTTGCCGGAACAGTCACTTTTTTCTCAACCGTACCCAACTGGTAATTAACACGTAGAATTCCTGAAATTGGTTTATTGGTGCTATTCACAAGTTCTGCCTGGATGTAAAGATCAGCCCCCTTCTTTGTAATCGTATCCACTTTGGAATAGACAAAAGGGCTGCGAATCTTAATTCCGTCGTTGACTTCGAGAAAGACCTCCCGGAATATACCCATGCTCCTGTCAGAGGGAATCGGATTCCAGTCACAAAATCCAAGGGAATATTCCCCATACGCGTATTGCGACAATTTCAGCGCAATTGTATTTTCCCCATTCTGAATGTATGGATTGATATTGAAGGTATACATGCGGAATGTTCCGGCGAAGGTATCGCTACCAGCAACCCTTTTCCCGTTGATCCACAAATCAGCGCGATAGTTTATCCCATTAAAACGAAGAGCTACATTTTTCTTGAGATCGGTTGCATTGAGCTTAAATGTTGTCCGGTACCACCACGGTTTTTTAAATTGCAGGGTATCGACATTTTTCATATTAATGCCAAAAGTAGGATCTTCGATAACCTTGCTAAGGGTAAGACTGCCCAAAACGGTGCCGGGGACAACCGCTTTATACCAGGAGCGCGAATCATATCCATTTTGGGAAATCACCTTCTCGTCCAAACCAGCTAATTTAACTGAAGGTTGCATCTTCCAGTTGGAGGAGATCACTTCAACCCTGGAAGTCCCTAACGACGCACCTTTGGAGATGCCGGACATGATAAAAAAAGGGACTATCAGGAATAATAATTTATGAGCGGTGCCGCAGATTCTTTTCATTTGTAAACTATTGATTTCTATAATTTGGATGTAGTTTTAAATAACCAGTTATCCTTTAATTAAAAAATATAGCAGATAAAAAGCCTATTTTGATATCGTGATAATTTAGCGTCTACTTTGGATTATCAAGCGTACCTGATTAGGTTCAAAGAAAAGAGATTAGGCGAACAATAACTTCAAGTATTTTATTCAGTTTACATTTTATCTTAACTCCATATACCTATTTTTACGTTTTAATTTCGCTTAAAAAGTTAAAATTCTTATTAAACTGACACAACAACGTAAAAAAGCACTAAATCTAAGAGAGGATTTTCAACCTTGTCTGCTAATTTTCTCCAATTTTTCCAGGTTTATAATTTTAATCTTTCTTCCATCCGTGGCAATCACCTTTTCGCCGGCAAATGTAGAGAGTGTCCGAATCGCATTTGAGGAGGTCATATTTGAGAGGTTGGCCAGGTCTTCACGTGGCAGATAGGCTCTTAGAGTCTTGTTATCATGTTCGAAACCATATTTTTCAATCAGAAGGAGGATAGATTCAGCGAGCCGTCCACGGATATGTTTCTGAGTCAGGCTCACCGTCCGGTGGTGGGAAAAACCAAGTTCTAACGCAAGATCTTTTAAAAGAGCGAGCGAAAAATCGTAATTCTTCAGCAAAACATCATAAAGGATATTGGGGGGAACAGTTATAATTTCGGAATCTTCGATTGCAATAGTAGTGCCGTTATGAGGCTCGCCGGCAATCAGTGAGCGGTAGCCAATCAAACCGTTCCTGGGGATCATCCGGATAATCTGATCGCGGCCTCCAATTCCCTCCTTGATCAATTTGACCATCCCCTCCTTTAAATACTGCATTCCAACAGGCATCTCCCCTTCACGGTAGACAAATTCATTCTTTTTATACCGTGTTATTTCGTGGGATTTTTCAAGTATAGCCTTCTCTTCGGGTTTTAAAAGATTGAAGATACACCCTTCACCCTCGAACTGACTTTCATAATATTGACCTGAATCCAACATTGATTGCCCAATTAGATGTTATAAAACATCAAAATTAAAAATTTTATTGAATTACAACGCATATTTTGCCACAAGTGGCATCTTTCGTCCAAATCCAAAGGCCTTTGACGAAACCCGAAGAATCGGCGGAGTCTGAAAACGCTTGTATTCGTTTCTGTTCACCATTAAAATAGTGCGGTGAACAGTCGCCTCATCCAGACCCATGGCTACAATCTCCGCAGGAGGCATTGCCAGCTCAATATAGTTGAATAAAACCTTGTCGAGCACCTCATAATCAGGAAGTGAGTCTGAGTCTTTCTGATCAGGGCGCAATTCAGCAGATGGCGGTTTCACAATCGTATTATTTGGAATCACCTCCGAGTCCCGGTTAATGAATCGTGCCATTTTGAAAACATCAGTTTTGTAAACATCCCCCAATACGGATAAACCGCCGTTCATATCCCCATAGAGGGTTCCATACCCAACTGCAGCTTCACTTTTATTGGAGGTGTTCAACACGATGTGTCCGAACTTATTCGATAAACCCATTAATAAAGTCCCACGGATACGCGCCTGGATATTTTCTTCGGCAAGATCCTGTTTCCGTCCCATAAACAGCGGCTCCAATGTCTGATCGAATGCATCAACAATGGGGTGTATTTTAAGAATATCATACCGTATACCAAGGTTTTCTGCCAGTTTTACCGCATCATCAATGGAGTGATCCGACGAAAACTTCGATGGCATTAACAGGACATGCATATTCGCAGCACCCAATGCTTTTTCGGCAAGTACCAGTGTGACCGCCGAATCGATGCCACCTGAAAGTCCAAGAGTAGCTGTTTTAAACCCTGTCTTCCGGAAATAATCGCTGATTCCAAGCACCAGAGCATCATAAATCATTGAGATCGTATCTGTTTCAGGTTGGATAATTGGTTCTACACTTTTATTTTCTGTTTCTATGATCGCAAAATCGGGCGAGAAATAGGCCATTTCACGAACAATCTTTCCGCCATTATCGACAAATAAGGAACCTCCGTCAAAAATCAGTTCGGTCTGAGCCCCAACCTGGTTGACATAGATAATGGGCACCTTATATTTTCTGGCATTATCAAGGAGGATATCTTTGCGGAGTTTAGCCTGGTTATAGGAAAAAGGGGAAGCCGAAAGGTTGATAATCAGATCGGGATTTTGCTTGCAATACTCGGCTACCGGACATAATGCATATAGATTCTCACGACCAAACGCGCTGAATACCGGCTGATTATACCAAAGATCTTCACAAATAGTAACTGCAAGTTTTTTGCCGTTCAATTCAATCAGGTTGAAGGTATTATTGGGTTCGAAATGGCGATACTCATCAAAGACATCATAGGTTGGGAGCAGCGTTTTACTGTGAACACTCCCGATCTTCCCATCTTTCAAAAAGTAAGCCGAATTAAAAAGCATTTTACCGTTTGGAGAGTGATTGATGCTTGGTGCCCCGACCAACGCAGCGATTCCGTGGCAATGTTCTGCAATAAGTTGAACCGAATCGATACACCGGTCAATAAATTCGCGCCGTTCGAGTAAATCATTCGGGTAATAACCGCAAACGGCCAGTTCAGAAAAAACGACAAGCTCAGCCCCCTGAGCTTTGGCATTCTCAATCTTTTGAATAATCTGGTCTCGGTTAGCTTCAAAATTCCCGATATGGTAATTTAACTGGGCAAGTGCAATCTTCATGAAAATATCTCTTTAAAAAATAAAACCAAATCTTAAGCGCAATACATTCAGCGTTGTGGCATCTTTTATCCCTGAATTTTGCGTCGAATCGACAAAACCTGAAGAGTAGATCAGTCCTCCTGTCAATGCATTTCCACGACCAAGGTCATACTCTAATCCCCCTCCCACATTTAGCCCAAGGTTAAAAATCCGGATTTCATGCTTTACCGCCTGCATCTGCGTGGAACTTTCCTGTACGTTAGTGGTTACATTTGTTTTTATGTTGAACCAGTTGGTTAATCCAAACTGGGCAAAATAGCGCATCCGGTTAAAATTTCGGGTTCTCATCTTCAATGCAAGGGGAATCTCAAGGTCGGTAAGGGAATAATCCAATGAGGTGCCAACAGGAAGCACTTTCCCATGAAACGGGATTGATTTTTTATAAACCATTGAGCCACCCACCGTGCTTACAGTCATCCCTGTGACTATTATGTAACTATCCGAGTGCAGGAAGATATCCCCTTCGACCCCATATCCAAAACCTGTAAACGCTTTCCCCCGAACAATAAACTTTGAATCAGAGGTCATCCATGAAACTTGCGGACTGGCAATAAAGGTGAGATCAAACCTCTTCTGTCCAAAGCATATCTGCCTAACAGACAAAATCATAAGTAACAGTATAAGCTTTTTCAGATTCATCGAAATTTTAAATACGGTTATTTTCCACCCATTTTATACTTTTACACCAAATCTATAGGGTTCCGGCAATCTCTTATGTAACGCAAATATTTCGCGCAGAGTCGCAAAGCAGCGCAAAGGATATTTAGAATTTTCCTGGCGTCCGTCAGTTGACGGATTGTATTCCTGGCGAGAACGTTTAAAAGTTAATATTTCATGGGCTTTATATTTCCCATAAAAAGGGATTATTAAAAAACGGAACCAAAAAATATACGCACTATCCGGCAATTCAATATAAATTATACCGGAAGTAAAGAACAAATGTAGTCAAAATTTAAAATGGTGATCAATGTATAAAGTTTTCCGTCTCCTCCCCTTCCTGTTGTTGCTTGTCTGTTGTCAAAGAAACCCATTAAAAGTAAACGTTTCCGGCATCAACATGCATTTGAATATAAAGCGGCTGGATCAGGATATTTTCAACGTTACACCGACTAATCTGCCGGCGATGATCCCTGGGCTTAAAAAAACATACGGATCGTTCTTCGATGCTTACAATAAGGATGTTATCGCGTTGGGCGATCCTTCCGACCCGCAGTATGCAACTTATCTAAATGCTTTTCTCACTGATAGTATAAGGGTATTATCCCGTCAGAAAATTGATTCCGTGTTTAATGATCTGAGCGATATTCAGAATAAACTTGAGGGGGGATTCAGGCATTACCACTATTATTTCCCGGCTAAACGGATCCCTGAGGTCATTACGATCATCTCGGGATTTAACCAGTCGGTGGTTATGACTTCCGAGGCAATCGGGATCAGCCTCGACAATTACCTGGGCGTTGATTGCCCTTTTTATAAGCGACTCGGGCTGCCAGCTTTCAAAAGGGAGAATATGCGCATTGAAAAAATTCCCACGGACGTTCTTTATGCGTGGGGGATCTCGGAATTCGAATTTGATGAGGCGAACAACAACCTCCTTGCTCAGATGATTTACCAGGGGAAGATGCTCTATTTCCTTGATGCGATGTTTCCCGAAGAGCCCGATGAGCTTAAAATCGGCTTTCTTCCTGAAAAATTAGAGTGGTGTAAAAAGAATGAACCGGGAATGTGGACCTACCTCGTTGAACACAAGCTGCTGTTTAGTTCAGACAGGATGAATATTATCCGGTTTATAAATCCTGCTCCCTTTACATCGTGCTTTACGAACGATTCACCCGGAAGAGCGGGAGTCTGGATCGGCTGGCAGATCGTGCAGAAATATATGAAAAAGAATCCTCAGATCACCCTCACACAGCTAATGGCCGACAATGACTATCAGAAAATACTTAATGAATCGGGCTATTCGCCGGAGGAGTGATGCTTCGGCACCGCTCAGCAAGCGATCAAATAGCGAAGGGGAGATGGGGAGGAAAATTTGCAAATGTGCTAATGTGTTAATTTAAAAATTTGTCTGTCATGACCGGGTCCCGCGATTTGCAATCGCGGTATTATTATTCCGTTCAAACAAAGGGCGAATGCAATTCGCCCCACCCGATCTCACTGTCCGCTATTCCTGTCTCCACAAATCACCCCTTACAACCTTGCATGATTTTATAACATTATACAAGCTTTAATCCCATTTTCGTCCAAAACAGCCGATTATTCCCTAGTTTTGCAGATTTTACATAAATTACTCGAAGAGTCCTTCAAACCCGGCATACAGAAAATGAAAATACCACTCCTCACACGCGTACTTTTAGCAGTCGTTGGCACATTAACCGTTCAATATACTTTCGGGCAGACAGCTCCGTCAATCTCCTACAGCGGACCCAAAAGCTATCCGATAAATATCGCAATTACGCCCCTTGCCCCGGTCAATGCGGGTGGAACGTCGATCTTTGGCGGTGTCGGGGGAGGCAATGCGGCTGCCGTTGCCGGCACTGGAGGCACGGGAAATACCAACAATGCTTTAGGGTCTCAGGCATCCTTCAGGTCCCCGTTTAGTATAGCCGCAGATAGCAACGGCAATCTTTATGTAGCCGAATCTGGAAATCATCTGATCCGAAAAATTGTTATCGCATCAACCGCTGTTTCGACCTTTGCAGGAGGTAATGGAACCAATGTCTTAGGCTCTAAAGACTCTACAGGAACAGCTTCAACGTTCAATTTACCTCAGGGAATCGTGATAGACCCATCAGGGACGAATCTTTATGTGGCAGACTTTGGCAATAATCTGATCCGGAAAATTGTTATAGCAACAGCCGAAGTAACCACTTTGGCAGGGGGCGGCTCCGCCACCGGAACCACTGCAGGCGCTGCAGACGGAACAGGAAGGGGAGCCACATTTAATGGTCCGAATAGCCTGGCCATAGACCCTGCGGGAACGAATCTTTATGTTTCTGATTTTACAAATAATCTGATCCGTAAAATAGTTATCGCGACAGGGGTCGTAACCACTGTTGCCGGAGGGGGCTCACCGGGTGGGACGACCCCTGGGAACAGTGATGGAACAGGCACTACAGCAACCTTTAACGGCCCGCGAGGTCTGGCAATTAATCGCAGCAACTCCTCCCTCTATGTGGCTGATGCCGGGAATAACCTGATCCGCAAGATCGTCCTCTCAACAGGGGTAGTGACCACAATAGCAGGTGGTATTAATGGTTGGGGAGTCACAGCTGGCTTCGTAAACGACCTAGGCATTGCCGCGAGATTTAAAGCACCCACTGGTTTAGCCATTATTGGAGATGAATTCCTCTATGTGGCTGATTATAATAATTCTGCAATCCGTCAGATTGACCTTGCCACCGGGGCGGCAACCACGATTCTGGCGGGTGGAACCTTCGTTACCGGTCCGAAAGGAATGGTGTTCGACACCAACGGATATCTGTTTTATACCGATATTGGGCAGTCAGGCACTACGCCTTATATCCGGAAATTAATTCCTGTTGCATTTAGCATCAGCCCCATACTGCCCAACGGTTTAACCTTTGATTCGGCAACCGGTAACATTAGCGGCACCCCGACAGCGCTAAGTCCGACCACGACCTACACCATTTTGGCAGCCAATAGTATAGGCGGCAATAAGACAACCGTGAGTATTCAGGTGACCTCTGACGCTGACCCCATGCTCTCAAATCTGGTGGCAGGCAGCGGCACCATGAGTCCTACATTTGCTTCGGCAACAACCGCCTATTCCCTGAATGTTTTATATTCGGCAAGCAGTATAACCCTTACCCCAACGATAAATAATGTGGGTGCTACCGCGATCGTAACGCTCAATGGCGGAACAGCCATACCCGTAACTTCGGGATCGGCAACGGGGAGCATGAACCTGAATGTGGGAACCAATACCATATCCATTGCAGTCACGGCGGCGGACGGCACAACACCCAGAACCTACACCATCACGGTAACCCGCGCCATTATGCCTCCGGCGATCAGCTACACCCCAACCAACAGCTTTGTGGTTAACCGGGCCATAACCACGCTTGCCCCTGTAAATAGCGGGGGTACCCCCTCAAAAACCATCCCGATGAGTTCATTCACCCTCGCCGGTGGCAGCGCAGCCAATGATACAGTTCATGGCCATGCCGACGGAACAGGTGTCGCTGCAACATTTTATCACCCGGCCGGACTTGCTCTGGATTGGAGCGGTAATTTGTACGTATCCGATTACGGGAATAACCTGATCCGGAAAATTGACTCCTTAGGGGTGGTGACAACATTTGCAGGGGGCGGGTCTGTAGGAGGCAATGCAGCAGGCAATATATACAACGTAACAGGAACAGAGGCTAAATTCAACGGCCCCTGGGGTATCGACATAGATAATACCAGATCCAGGCTGTATGTGGCAGATAAAAATAACCACCAGATCAAATGGATATCCCTCGCTCCAGATGCCACATTAAGCTATGTTATTAACTTTCTTGGCTCTGGCGTAAGCAGTAATTCAAACACTTTCACCTCAGCCACTGGCAGCTATGCTATCTTAAATAGTCCGCAAGCTGTCCGAATAAACAGTGCCAGCAACACGATGTACGCGTCAACCGGGGGGGCTCAAATAATTAGTGTTAATAATGGCACTTCGTGGGCACAAAGGTTCCTTGGCACTTCATCCGGAACTGCCGTAGATGGAACTGGTATAAATGCAAGGTTTAGGAGCCCGTGGGGATTAGCGTACGATACTATTTCCAACGCGAAGCTCTATGTGTCAGATTATGGGAATCACAAAATCAGGGCCGCTACAATCCCCGGAGGTGTGGTGACCACACTGGCAGGTACGGCATCAGCAGGTTATATGGACGAGACCGGGCTATTGGCCTCATTTAATAATCCTTACGGCATGGCCCTGGATAGCAGCAGCACGAATCTCTATGTGGCAGATTCAGGCAATAACCTGATCCGGAAAATAAACATCCGCACAACGTTCGTTACCACTTTTGCGGGCGGTGGTACCCCTTACAGAAATACTGCAGGACGTACCGAGGGAGTTGGAACCGAAATAATGTTTAATAAACCTGTCGATGTGGCGGTTGACAAAAAAGGTAATGTATATGTGTCCGATTATAACAATAACCTGATTCGGAAGATTCCTTCGGGTTTCAGGAATTATAAGATCACCCCCGAGTTACCGGCAGGGCTCACCATGAACATCACCACGGGAGCCATCACGGGTACACCAACTGCCGTAAGCGCTCAAACAACTTACACGATTACAACGGGAAACAGCGGGGGAACAAGTACTGCATCGTTAAGCCTCGCCGTGGTAATTCCATCCTCAGATGCCACCCTCTCGAATCTGGTACCGGGGATAGGATCGTTCGATCAGAGCTTTGATCCAACGACAATTTCCTATACCCAGACCGTAGCAAATGCAACTATTGCCCTTAGTTTAACTCCCACAGCTAATGCAGGTTCGGTCGCCACCATCATGGTTAACGGCGCTTCGGTAATCTCAGACTCGGCATCAGATTCAATTACACTAAATGTGGGAAACAATACCATAACCACTGTGGTTATGGCTCAGGATGGGACGACGACCAAAACCTATACCGTAACGGTGTTCCGCACTGGATTGCCGTCGGTCAACAGATACGGACAGCTCACTACGGGCAACGACCGGGTCGACCGGTACGGGAGAATTGGAGGAGCCTCGGGGGTTAATTCAAACGGAAAAATAACTCCATAGCCGGTGCCGGGTCCCGCGATCAGGTGCCGCGCCCGGGTCCCGCGATCGGGTCCCGCGATTTGCAATCGCGGTATTATTATTCCGTTTAAACAAAGGGCGAATAAAATTCGCCCGACCCGCCTTGCCCGACAATTGAATTTAAACCCGTAACTAGTATAAACAATCATAAAACCTTATTTCTGTATTGTATTTATTAAAGTATAGCGGTATATTAACCACCTTAAATATATGCAGTTTGAAAAGACACTTATTCCGTTTATGCATTTCATAATCTGATTAATATAAAATACGGGATTAATTTAGCTCAGGGAGAAATGAATTTTTTCGAAGTTTCAATGCTGGCCGGTACTTTTATCCTGATCGCTTTTGCGGGGCATCTCTTTACCTATACCAAAGGAAATGCGCTGCTGAATAAGCTCATTGGGATTATTTTTCTAACCAGAGGGGTTCAGAATCTGAGCAGTGTATTTATCTCCCTGGGTCATCCGCTTGGTTTTGAATTGGTAATCACCCTGGTCCCGCTCCTCACCTTTCTGGCTCCTGCGGCTACCTATTTATACATTCGAGCCTTCATCAGGGATGAGTCAAAAATCTCACCCATTAATCTGCTCCATCTGCTTCCTGCGCTGTTTTTTTTAATCAATATGCTCCCGGTTCTGTTGGCTGCAAAAACAATTAAATGGGAGATGATCGATCAGATTCTCTTAAATAACGATCTTGCCGGACACCCAGCCACCCTTTTTATCACGATGGGGCATCAATTTATGATCCGCTCAATTATCTACCTGATCTATCTGGGGTTTGCCTGGCAGATCTTCATCAAAGCCGAAAAAGGGGAAAAGAGACAGAGCGAGCCAACCAACCGGCTTTATCTAATCCTGTTTCTAAGTTTTTTCACCGTCATAAACCTGTTTATATTCTCAATCAATATTTCCCGTCAGCTAAACGGGAGCACACTAAGCTTGATGACCTCCAACCAGGTTATCATGACGATCAGCAGTATCATGATGTACCTGTTTATTCTCTTTTTCATCAGACATCCAAGGGTATTGTATGGGAATATTAGTTTTGAGCCGGCGGGCTCTTTGAAGGAAAAACCGGAAAGCGCCGCTGATCAGCCAAGCCCCATCGTGATGGAAGATTTAGCCGAAGCGAGGCCGCTGCTTACGCCCGATCAGATTAAAAATTACCTGGACCGGCTGCACACTCAAATGTTGGATGAAAAACCATTCCTGATTACCGGAATAACGATGATTCAGTTAGCCGAACAATTTAAGATTCCGGTTCATCACTACTCTTACCTGGTGAACCAGCTGCTTAAAAAAAACTTCCGCGAATACATCAACCAGTATCGCATCAACTATTTTATCAGTAAATATACGGAGGAATCCGAAGCCTACACGCTTGAATTCCTCTGCGGTGAAGCGGGGTTTCGAAACCGAAATACATTCATCCTGGCCTTTAAAAATGAAACCGGGCTTACCCCCTCCAAATATTTCAAAAGAGGTTTCGATCCTAAAAACGATCTCCCTTAATTCAAAAAAAACAGCAGTATTCAAGTATTTTACCGGAAGCCATCCTGACCCCGGCAGGGTGCATGGATCTCACTGGCCGCTATTCCTGTCTCCACAAATCACCCCTTATAACCTTGCGTAGTTTTATAACACTACACAAGCTTTGATCCCGTTTCCTCCCCCAACAGCCGATTACTCCCTAGTTTTGCAGATTTTACATAAATCACTCGAAGAGTCCTGCAAACCCGGCATATAGAAAATGAAAATACCACTCCTTACACGCGTACTTTTAGCAGTCGTAGGCACATTAACCGTTCAATTTACCTTTGGGCAGAGTGCGCCGGTAATTGAATACACCTCTCCCGCCGCCTATACCACCAATACAACGATAACCCCGTTAACTCCAACGATAAGCGGAGGAGCATCTGTGAATGGCGGTTTTGGCAATTCGTTCACCCTGGCAGGTGGCAGCACTCCCGGAGGCACGGCATCCGGGGCAGCAGACGGAACCGGAACTGCAGCAACATTTAATAGACCTTACGGCTTAGCCCTGGATGGTAAAGGAAACTTATATGTCGCAGACTATAATAATAACCTGATTCGCAAACTGGTAATTTCAACCGGGGATGTAACCACATTTGCCGGCTCAGGGGTGAGGACTTATGCAAACGGGACAGGAACAGCAGCTGCATTTTACAATCCTACAGGTGTTGCTGTCGACACCACCGGAAATATTTATGTTGCAGACCCAGGGAATAACTTAATCCGTAAAATAACCCCCGCAGGTGTTGTAAGCCGGTTTACAGGAGGTGGGAACGGTTTATCATCCGGGTTTGCAGACGGACCGGATGGAACTGCAAGATTTAATGCGCCCCAGGGTGTTGCCGTTGATCAGAATGGTTATGTCTATGTCACAGATAGAAGTAATCAGCGAATCCGTAAAATAACCCCTGCCGGGGTAGTAAGTACTTTAGCAGGTCTTTCCACAGGTGCTGCGGCGGTATCGCTTCCAACGAGCGATGCTACCGGATCAGCTGCTGCATTTAACAATCCTTCCGGGATTGCGATTGACGGAAGCGGCAATTTGTATATTTCAAATGCGGGAACGTTACCACTCTCTTATATCCAGAAAATTACGATCTCATCAGCGCTGGTCTCCTTTCTGGCAGGTGGAAACGGTGTAGGCACCTATGCCGACGGAACAGGAACGGGAGCTGCATTTGGAGTGCCTTCAGGGGTGGCCACAGATCAGAAAGGGAATATTTATGTGGCCGATTACGCCAATAACCTGATCCGTAAGATAACCGCTACGGGAGTCGCAACCACCATATCAGGGGGATTGGGCAGTACCTCAGCGGGGTCAACCAATGCAACGGGCAATTTAGCATCCTTCAATCTCCCGGCAGGCATTGCAGCAGATGGTGCAGGAAATTTATATATCGCTGATTCCGGAAATAACCTGATCCGGGAGATCCCTGTGGCTCCTTATTCAATCTACCCCGCGTTACCGGCAGGGTTAACCTTTAACACCTCCACGGGGGTGATCAGCGGCACACCCAGTACAAAAAGTCCCCAAACCACCTATACCATTTCTGCTTCCAACAGTGCCGGAAGCGCCACGGCAACCGTCGCACTTTCTGTTGAACTGGCAGCGCCGGCCATCTCCTACACCACCCCTCAAAGCTACCCTGTGAACTTGCCAATAACTCCGCTTGCTCCAACAAACTTAGGAGGATTACCATCTTTAGATGTAGTCTCCACCCTCGCCGGCGGTGGATCTGCGGGAGGTACAACCGCTGGAGCTAACAACGACGCCGGAACTGCAGCCACCTTTTCGGCCCCTGTCGGAGCTGTGACAGATGGTTCAGGCACGACCTATGTCGCCGATAAAGGGAATCATCTGATCCGCAGGATATCCCCGCTCGGTGTGGCAACCACGCTGGCCGGAACAGGTTCTTTGGGTTCAACTGATGACACCGGCACAGCGGCTTCATTTAATGCACCTCAGGGGTTAGCCCTGGATGGCGCCGGGATACTCTATGTGGCCGATACCGGAAATAATAAGATCCGAAAAATAGTGATCTCAACGGGTGTGGTCACTACATTTTTAGGAACAGGTGTAGCAGGATATAACAATGTTGGGGGATCAGTCACGTTTTCCGGACCGACAGGCCTCGCCCTCTATGGCTTATATCTTTATGTCGCCGATGCCGGGAATAACAAAATACGCAGGATAACTATTTCAAACGGTCAGGTATCCCCTGTAAGCGGTAGCGCTACGAATATTGCAGGATTGGTAAACGGAAGTTCAGCAACAGTCCGGTTCAGTAACCCTACCGGAATATGTGCAGATGGCGATGGAAATTTATATGTAGCGGATAAAACAAATAACCTGATCCGCAAAATTGTGGGATATGTAGTAACTACATTGGCAGGTGGCGGAGCAGGAACCGCAACCGACGGTACCGGAACAGCTGCTACTTTTAATTCCCCTGCAGGAGTTGCCACAGATCCATTTGGCAATGTGTATGTCACCGACCAGGGAAATAACCTGATCCGTAAGATTATCACCTCCTCGGGTGCAGTTACCACCTTTGCAGGCACTACAACATCAGGCCATGCCGACGGAAGAGGAACAGCAGCGACATTCAGCAGTCCAACAGGGATCTCATCGGATGCTTTGGGCAATCTGATTATAACAGACAATACGAATAACCTGATCCGCAGGATGGTCGCCTATACCATCACTCCTGCTCTACCTGCAGGGTTAGCGCTTAACGAAACAACCGGGGTCATTTATGGTACACCCAAAGAGGCCAGCGCGGCAACAACATATACCATAAGTTTCGGAAACGGTACCGGAACCGGAACCACTACGGTAAATATAGCAACCCGGTCGGTAACTATCCCTGCAATAACTTACACCACCCCTAAAATCTATCCGACAAACAGCTTAATTACACCACTTTCACCCACAAATACCGGTGGTACTCCTACATTCGCAGCCTTCGGAAGTTCTGTTACCCTCGCTGGAGGTGGTTCTGTTGGGGGTGTAACATCGGGAAATGCAAATGCAACTGGTCAGTCAGCCACATTTGCAGCTCCGGGCGGTGTGGCGGTGGATGGATCAGGAAATACCTATGTGGCCGATCAGTCGAATAACCTGATCCGCAAAATTAACGCGGCAGGCGAGGTGATCACACTGGCAGGTTCGGGATCTGTAGGCTCCGCAAACGGCACAGGTATAGCAGCCACTTTTAGCCAGCCTTCGGGAGTAGCGCTTGATGGCCTGGGAAACCTGTATGTAGCCGATGCCGGGAATAACATGATCCGGAAAATTACACTCTCAACTGCCCTTGTTTCCACATTTGCCGGTACAGGCTATTCCGGATTTACCAGCGGTGCAGCTTTAGCAAAATTTAACGGCCCATCAGCCCTGGCTGTTGACAGCATCGGAACTGTTTATGTCGCTGATCAGAAGAATAACCTGATCAGAAAAATAACCCCCGGAGGTACAGTCACAACCCTTGCAGGGGGAGGCAGTAACGGTGCTGCCTCGGGAATTGTTAACGGGGCCACACTGACTAAGTTCAATAGTCCTGCCGGAATAGCCGTTGATGGAAACGGGAATGTGTATGTAGCTGATAAAAAAAACAATGCGATTCGCAAGATCACCCCGCTGGGAGTGGTTTCAACATTTGCAGGGATAGATAGCACTTCCGCAGGTCATGCCGACGGAACGGGTGCCGCAGCCACATTTAACGGCCCCTCGGGATTGGCAATGGATGGTAAGGGCAATTTATATGTCAGTGATTGGGGGAATCATACAATCCGGAAAATTGTCCTCTCAACAGCAGAGGTTACCACCGTTGCCGGGAGTATCACAGCCGGTCATGCCGAAGGGACCGGAACCGCCGCGAGGTTCTCCGCCCCGGCGGGTATGGCGTTCGATGCTACGGGCAATCTCTTCATCGCCGATCAGGCGAATAACCTGATCCGAAAAATTCCGTCGGTCCCATACTCCATCACTCCGCCCTTACCTGCCGGATTAACGATGAGTTCCACAACAGGCAGTATCAGCGGAACCCCCACCGTGCGCAGTTCTGCAACCACCTATACCATCGGCACGGGTAACAGCGCGGGATTAACTTCGACGACTTTAAGTCTGGCCGTGTTTAACATCCCGAAGGTAAACAGATACGGCAAAATCACCACCGACAATGATTATGTCGATCAGTATGGAAGAATTGGAGGTGCATCGGGGGTTAATTCAAACGGGAAAGTTACTCCATAGCCGGGTCCCGCGCCCGGGTCCCGCGATTTGCAATCGCGGTATTTTTTTTAATCCGGGCAAACAAAGGGCGAATAAAATTCGCCCGACCCCTATAACCTCTCAATATCCTGTTCTGAAAGACCGGTGAGCTTCGAGATATCCGGGGTTGATAATCCCATTTCCCTTGCATTTCTTACAATAATTAATTTCTCCTGCTCAATACCCTGTTCTATTCCTGTTTCAAAAGAATCAGCTCTAATCGTTTTTTCTGTGCTGATATAATCCCAGTATTTGTCATAAGTCTCCAGTTCTCCTTTAGTTAATCCACTCTCCAAAATCAGCTCAGAGGCCTCCCTGAGTTCAGGAACGTCCAGGAAATCAGAGGATATCCCTTCCTGCTGATCGCTGATCTCCGACAAGAATCGCAGCCATAATACCTGTAACCGCTTGTCAGTAAATTGCATTGATTTGAATTTAGGAAGTTCAATAAAAATGAATTCAAGTCCTTTAATTACTTTTTCACTCTCCTGGGTATGAATAATTTTGTAATGGTGGAGGTAATTTTCAGACTTGCTATCAAAATTCTCATTGATGATATTCAGCGAGTAAACAGGTTGCAATCCTTTGTATTGGATCCCTTTCCCCACCTGTCTGATATATGCTTTGGAGGCGTTGAAAAGCACCCGGCTTTTGAAGCTGTCGGTCCAGAGCATCTGCATCTCAACGATAAATTGCTGCCCTTTTTCGTCCACGCATCGCACGTCGATGATCGAATTCTTAAAGATGGGAATTTCTGGAACCAGTTCAGCGGGGAGGTATTCGAGTGAAACAATTTTCTTTCCCTCCGCCAATGGCATCACTGCATTGAGGAAACTCTTAAGCAGATGGGGATGTTCGCCAAAAATCCGCTTAAAGGTCAAATCATTTTTCGGGTCAAGGTAACGCATCGTTCAAATTGTCAATACTACAAATATACGACAAAAAAAACCAGAATAACTCCTTTCCTAATGCCTGGGCTCGCGTTGGGTCACTAGTCGGGTCCCGCGAATTGCATTCGCGGTATTTTTTTTTAATCCGGGCAAACAAAGGGCGAATAAAATTCGCCCGACCCACCTTGCCCCACCCGATCTCCCGACTCAATGCCTTTCTAAGATTCAGATATATTTATTATTATTGTGTATTATTTCCCCTGTTCTTACTGAATCAACCTTACGGCATAACGTCTTAGGGTGCTCGTTCAGAATGTCCCATTAACGCTTGATAATCAAATGGAAATCCGTAAAATCTTATTTCAGTCACTTATTGCTGCAGCTCTAAGTATTGCCGTGCAGGAAATTCAGGCACAAAGTAGCAGCTTTGATTTAAAAGTTGGTCCTCAACCCGACGGGAGCATTCTGGTCCCCTCGAACCAGCTGTTACGACCTGCCGGTTATCAGCTGTATATGCCCGGAAGACCCTTAGATATTTCGTTCATCGCCAATGAGGAGTTTCTCCTTGTTAAAAACATGAGATCCCTTGAACTGGTCAGGGTAAGCGACAAGAGCATTTTGCAAACTCTCCCTTTTGAAAATAAGACAGGAGCCTCCTTCACAGGAATCTGTACCTCACAGGATAACCGCCATATCTATGTTTCCGAAGGATCAACGAAGGTGCTGATCGCAGGTTTTGACAAGAACCACACCTTAAGCTGGGAGACGCCGGTTGTGATGCCTAATCCGGCCATTGGGGGTGATCCCGGACCCGGCGGCCTTGTTTTGAATTCCAAAGAGGACAAGCTTTTTGTAACCCTGACACGAAATAATTCGTTGGCTACAGTGAATCTGGCAGATAAGTCAGTAAGTGAAATCCCGGTGGGAATTGCCCCCTATGAGGTTGTATTGCTCTCTGAGACAAAAGCGTATGTGACTAACTGGGGAGGAAGGAGACCTGTAGCCGGAGAACCCACCTATAATTCTTCGGGAACCCCGGTTCTGGTTGACCCCAAAACAGGTGTTGCCAATAGCGGAACAGTTTCAGTGGTCGATCTGAAGCAAAATGCACAAATCAGGGAGATCAAGGTTGGATTACACCCCTCAGGAATGGCTTTTAGCCCCGACCACCTTCTTCTGTATGTGGCTTGCGCAAACAGCGATCAGATTTTTGTGATTGATACCCAAAAGGATGAGGTCAGAAGTGAAATATCTGTTCACCTGAATAAAGATCTCCCGTTCGGAAGTGCCCCAAATGCTTTAACCGTTTCACCCGATGGAAAATTTCTGTATGTGGCAAACGGGACTGAAAATGCCATTTGCGTGATTGAATTGGGCTCCGAAAATAGAATAACAGGTTTTATTCCTACCGGTTGGTATCCCGGATCAGTGATCCTCAATAAAGCGGGAACCCAATTGTACGTAGCAAATGTAAAAGGTTCAGGTTCAAGGAATAAAAACAGTGAAAAGAGTGGATATAATTCGCACGATCATTTGGGAAGTGTGTCATTTATTGATGTCCCAGGAGGAAAGGAGCTTTTGAGAATGACAGCTATCGTGAGTAAGAATAATTCCCTTGCGAAAAACGTGAACGATCAACCTTCGAACCTCAGTAGTTTGAAAAAGCTCGCAGTCCCTCAGTTGCCGGGGCAGGCTTCTCCATTCAAACACGTGGTATACATTATCAAGGAGAACAGAACCTATGACCAGATCTTCGGCGACATGAAGCAGGCCGACGGAGATACCTCGCTGGTCATTTTTGGCCGGAAAATAACCCCCAATCATCATAAACTGGCTGAGACGTTCGTGCTGATGGACAATTTTTACTGCAGCGGTGTGCTTAGCGCCGACGGACACCAATGGGCCGACGAAGCTTATGTGACCGATTACCTCGAAAAGTGTTTCGGGGATTTTGCACGGAGTTACCCCTACAGCGGCGACGATGCACTCGCTTATGCCAGCTCAGGATTTATCTGGGATAATGTGCTGCGCCATGGGCTCTCGTTCCGCAACTATGGAGAATTTGTGCATGCAGAAATCGAACCCAAAACAGCCACATTTAGTGATATTTACCAGGATTTCCGCAACGGAACAAAGAATATTTCAATAAAGGCAGTCGCCAATCTTGAGCAGATTATCCCGTATACCTGCCCTACATTTATCGGTTTTCCAAACAAAGTGTCGGATGCTTATCGCGCCGCTGAATTTATTAAGGAGCTCCACCAGTTCGAACAAACCGGCAAGTTCCCGAATTTCACCATTATGCTTTTACCCACAGATCACACCTCAGGCACCCGACCGGGAATGCCTACACCTGCTGCTGCGGTTGCCGATAATGACCTCGCCCTTGGACAGATCGTCGAGGCGATATCAAACAGCAAATTTTGGAAGGAGACCTGTATTTTTGTTACGGAGGACGACCCGCAGGATGGGTTGGATCATGTGGACGGCCATCGCACGGTGGGGATGGTGATCAGTCCGTACACCAAACGCAACCAGGTTGTTTCAACTTACTATTCTCAGATCAATATGGTGAGGACGATGGAGAATATCCTGGGTATTCCGCCAATGAATCAATTGGATCTGGCGGCAGAGACTATGTCCGACTGCTTCGGTGAGACTCCCGACTTTACCCCCTATAAAGCCGTACCCAATAATATCCCGCTTGATCAGTTGAATCCTAAACTCCAGGAGCTCTCAGGCAAACAGCTTTCGTGGGCAAAAAAATCGCTGGAGCAGGATCTCGATGATTTTGACCGCATCGATGAGGATACCTTCAACCGGATTATCTGGCATGCGATGAAGGGGTACGACAGACCTTATCCGGAGTTTTCGCTAAAATAAAGACTCATCGCCCTTAAATTTCACTATGAAGTATCTGAGAAAGGCCATAATCGATATAATTATCATGACAGGTTTATTTCTAATCTGTGCACTAATTCAGAAATCAACCGGATCAATAATCAGGACCGTGGGAATCCCAATCGCTGGAGTTGCAGCGTACATCCTTTTAAAAGCAGTCTGGAAAATCTACAATGAGAAGAAAAACAACCATTTAAAATAAATTTTCATTCCCCCTTACAATTGAGAAGCCGATATTGTAACTTTACAGAAGTTAAATAAAACAGCATAATTACGCTGTCGTAAAATTCGATGATCATGAAAAAGCTTATACTGTTTGAAATTCTGTTGCTAGTACTTCTTTTCTGCTGCAAAAATGAGCTGACTCAGAGTCCGTTGGTTTTGGATAAATCGATTGAACTGAAATATAAAGAGCTGATAACGAATACCGATTACCAGATTTCGATCGTGCTTGACTCTGTTTTAAATGATTCCAGGTGCCCCAAGGGTGCGGAGTGTATTTGGGCAGGAAATGCTGCAGTGCGTTTTGTCTATACCTCGCCAAAGAATACCGTGAGTTTTGTGCTCAACACCCTCTATTCATTCCGTACGGATTCCTTAATTGACGGGTACCGAATTAAAATGACCAAGCTTACCCCGTATCCTGAACTGGGAGTTAACATTAAACAGGGTGATTACAAAGCTGAAATTGAGATTAGCAAAGAGTAGTTCTTAGATGAAATCAATTAACATCTACTTTGAGAAAAATATTCATATAGCAGTCTCAAAAATGAATATGCCGGAGAGTGCAGCCAGAGCTATGGCCGAAACTGTCTTACCTACACTGGAAAGATGGAATTAAGACCTTTCTGGACCCGATTTTTTTCGTTTAACTGGAAGTTTGGCCTCTTTTTAATCCTCCTGGTTTGTGTTCCCCGGTTTATACTCGTACTCCAAGCCAACTCTTCGGGCAGTTACGGTTCTATCGGCCTTATAATGGTTATCTCGGCTATTGCACCATTTGTTTTTCTGGGTAAATACGGCCGCAAACAAATTGGGATATCCAAACCTCAAAAATACAGCTGGCTTTTTGTTGCTTTCGCTTCAGGACTGGCAGTGAGCATCCTCCTTTATTTTTTAGGCGAGGTTCTTTATGGCAATTCGCATGAAAACTGGTATGTCTACATAGCAAAATCGTACAAAATACCTCCCGGAATAGATCCGCACAACAAGGCAATCCTGTTTTCAATCATGGCTTTAACCGGTATGACCTTCAGCCCGATCGGCGAAGAGCTCTTCTTCAGGGGAATCGTCCATGCCAGTTTTGCAAAATCAATCGGCGAGAAAAAAGCAGGAACAGTTGAAGGAACGGCATTTGCCTTAACCCATATCTCCCATTTCGGACTGGTGTTTATAAATGATCAATGGAGTTTTCTGATTTTACCTGCGTTAATCTGGGTGGGAAGCATGTTCCTGATAAGCAAGTTGTTTTTAACTGTGAAAAGATACTCGGGATCAATTTTGGGGGCAATCATTTGCCATGCCGGATTTAACCTGGGAATGATTGGCTGCATTTTTTACGGGCTATTTTAAATAAACATAAACTTAATTAAAATGAATTTCTATTCCCATCTCTGGAAATCATTTATCCGCAATGAGCGGTGGAGAAGGAATTTGCTGACCAAAATTTTGTTTGGAATCCTGATTCTCTATTTTATCATTACGTTTTTAGTGCTGGGATTAAATATTGGAAAAATCTTAGGGCAATTAGGTGGTGATCCTGTCGACCGGTTCAATTCAATTTTACTCTGGTATTTACCGGCAGACCTTTTCATGAGGTGTTTTTTGCAACCTTTACCTACGATTGAAGTTTTACCTTATTTAAGACTACCCATCCGCCGAAGTCAGATCGTTAATTACCTGCTTGGCCGCAGTGTGGTAAACCTGTTTAATCTGATCCCCTGGTTCGTGATCATCCCCTTTTCAATTCAGATACTTTTGCCTCAATCGGGCACAGGAATAGTAGTGATCTATTTGGCAGTAATTGCTTTACTACTACTCTTCAATAATTTTCTTGCCGTTCTAATCGGCTTTCTAATTCAAAAAAGACCCATTCTCTATGTTATTCCCTTCGGTTTACAAGCCTTTATGATTTCAGTGAATAATTGGGGATTTCCAGTTTCGGATTTGTCTGTTTCTTTTGGGAAATATATCCTGGCGGGAAATCCGGTGTTGCTGGTGACTCTGCCTTTAGCCATTTTACTGACTATTTATGCCACAAGCCGGCTATTATCCCGAAATTTTTATATCGATGGGATTCAATCAAAGAAGGAGCGAAAGACCTTCTTCGCACTAATCGGGGAAAACCAGTTTAAACGATTCGGGGAAATTGGCCGCTATTTATCCCTGGAAATAAGTTTGCTTTTACGGAATAAACGCCCCCGACAGATGATGGTTATGGTTCCAGTTATAATCATCTATTTTATGTTCATTATTTCAAATTCGAAAGACCCTTTTGGTCCGTTTTTTAATTTAATTGTCGTGACCTCGCTGATAGGTTATGGTGCTAACAATTATGGCCAGTTTATATTCAGCTGGGAGAGTTCTTATTTTGACAGCATCATGGCCCGGAAAAATAACTTTGCAAATTATGTAAAAGCCAAATATTACCTGTTATCTGCACTATCCATTCTGTCTTTTATTCCACTTTTCATCTTTTTTGGATATATGCAAACTATTGATCCTTATCTTATTTGCTCAGTCTTAATATTCACTATTGGTGTCAACAGTTTTATTATTCTTTTTTTTAGCACATTTAATGATGGTCGAATGGATCTGAGCAAGAGTCGTTTTTTTAATTATAAGGGGATTAAAGGGAACCAGTTTCTGATCTCTTTGATTTTCATTTTTTTGCCAGTGGGGATTTTCAGCCTGTTTAAATACTATTTTAATCCAATTGCCGGAGAGTTGGCGATCGCCATTCCCGGTCTGCTCTTTGTTACATTCAACAATTGGTGGATAAAAAAAATAATTGTCCCTCAATTTAAAAGGAGGAAATATACAAACCTGGAAGGATACCGTTACCTCTCAATTTAAATCAGACAACGTTTATGATCACAATCACAAATCTGGGTAAGGCATACAATCAACGGATTGTCTTGTTTATAAAGGAACTGGAAATTAAGCAAAGTGAGATTTTTGGGCTCGTGGGTAATAACGGAGCAGGAAAAACCACCTTGCTTCGACTCATACTCGATCTGATCAGGGCTGATAAAGGGGCTGTGGTTTCCGGTGAATTTAAAGTTGCCAGGTCAGAAAACTGGAAAGCCTATACCTCTTCCTATTTGGATGAAGGGTTTTTGATTGATTTTCTCACACCCGAGGAGTATTTCCATTATATTGGGGATGAATATGGATTTTCAAAAGCAGAGATTGATGAGAAATTACAGGAATTTAAAGTTTTTTTCAATGGTGAGATTTTAGGTCAGAGGAAAAAGCTGATCAGGGAGTTCTCAAAAGGGAACAAGCAAAAGATTGGTATAGTTTCGGCGTTGATTACTGATCCTAAGGTAATCATTCTCGATGAACCGTTTAACAGCCTCGATCCCACTTCGCAGATCTTACTAAAGCGGATCCTGGTCGATTACAATAAAAAGACAAATGCGACAATGGTTATCTCGAGTCACGACCTGAATCACATTACCGACATCAGCCATAGGGTGGCATTGATCGAAAAAGGATCAATAATCCTTGATCTTCAGAATGACGGGAGCGCTTTGGCCGAGCTGGAAAACTATTTTTCGGCATAAATTTTTGAAGGATATAAACAGAATCAAAGAATTACGAAACCAATAACCCCAGGGTAGTGAAACGAAACTGGGATAATGAACTAAGTTATGAGTATAAATAAATGACGTATTTTAGGCTCAATAAGATTGCGAGGATTGGGAATACAAAAAATGCCACTAAGGCTCTAAGACTCAAAGTTACACTAAATGTATTTCTTTCTATTTCAATACTTTGAGAACCTTAGTGTCTTGGCGACTTTGTGGCTATTTTAATACTTTTAAAAAACAAATCATAACGAATCTTAAGCCGCCTGGCGGCGACAGAAAGAGTTTCAAATGAATATGCAGACAAAACATTAAATATCCAATTACATCAATTTACAGAAGGTTCTTTGTTCGATTGGATTCCCGACTGAAATAAAATCGTCTGAGAGTGTGATGTCATCCAAATTTAAAACGTATAAAAAATCAGAAACTGATTACAGGTATTGTTCTGGTTGGGTTGGGAATTTTGGCTTCAATAGTTGAGTTTTAGTTCTCCAACTCCCCGCTAAGGTTTTGCGACAAATATGCTTTAACTTCCGAAACACTGAGTTGCTGCCCCAGCAGGAACATCATCTTGGTTACCGCAGCCTCCACTGTTATATCCTTTCCGCTAACCACGCCGGCCTCCTGGAGTTCGCGGCTGGTTTCATAATACCCCATCTTCACCCTTCCACCGGGACATTGACTCACGTTCATAAATACTACCCCTGCAAGGGTTGCCTCCCTGATTGCCTCAAAGATCCACGGAAAGGTTGGCATATTGCCTGAGCCGTACGATTCCAGGATGATCCCCTTCAGTCCAGGCAGTGCAAGGATCGCCTCGAAATACCTGCGGTTAATACCTGGGAAGATCTTCAAAACGATCACGTTGTCATCAATTGATGTGTTAATACTAAGAATCCCTTTACTTCCTGAATAGTTTATCTTTTCGTAATTGTATTTGATATCCACACCTGCCACGGCAAGTTTGGGGTAATGGTGTGACATGAATGCGGCGAACTGCTGCGAATCCTCTTTGGTCGTGCGGTTACCCCTAAAGAGGTGGGAGCTGAAATAGATGCACACTTCGGGTACAATCGCTTTCCCATCTTTTTGAGCAGCGGCAATCTGTATGGCGGTAATGATATTCTCTTTCCCGTCGGTGCGCAGGATTCCGATCGGAAGCTGTGAACCGGTCATAATAACCGGTTTATCGAGATTTTCGAGCATATAACTCAGCGCCGAGGCGGTGTAGGCCATGGTATCGGTTCCGTGCAGAATAACGAATCCGTCGTATCTGGAATAATTCGCCTTGATGGTTGTGGCCAGCTCAATCCAGATTGCCGGAGTCATATTGGCCGAATCGATCGGGGGATTAAAGGTCACCGATTCGATATGAAATCCCAGTTTATGGAGTTCCGGAATCTCCACCTGAAGCATCTCAAAATTCATGGGCGAGAGCGTATGGGTCATCGGATCTTCACGCATTCCTATTGTCCCACCGGTATAAATAATTAGGATTGATTGCTTCTCTGTTCCCATGGTCACCATTTAGTTATAGGTATAGTAACGATCTGACATGTAATTTTTTATATCACGCAAAGACGCAAAGTCGCAAAGCTTTATTTATTAGCGCCTTAGCGTGGTTTTTTTTGCGAAAAATGAGCCAATCGCAAGCTGCAAGCCGCCAGTTGCCAGAAGCCAGTTGCCAGAAGCCAGCTGCCCCCTGCTTTTAAGATTAAAATAAGTTGCTACAAATGTACCAAACCGTCTCGAATTAATCGGCTAAAACCCAAATAATTGTTTGGCATTTTGGGTGGTAATCCGGCCCACCTCTTCGACAGAGATTTGGTGCAAGGATGCCACTTTAGCAGCAACGATGGATATATAGGCCGATTCGTTCCGTTTACCCCTGTGGGGAACAGGTGCAAGCCAGGGTGAATCGGTTTCGAGTATAATATGTTGAAGGTTAATCTGAGGAACAACATTGTCCAGCCCTGAATTCTTGAAGGTAACAACACCGCCGATACCAATTTTAAATCCAAGATCAATAATTTGAGCTGCCTGTTCAACAGTCCCTCCAAAACTATGAAAGACCCCCCTCAGTGATTCGTCTTTCTCTTGTTCAATGACCTCAATAACCTCGTCGAAAGAATCTCTCAGGTGGATTACAACAGGGATACCCGCCTTTTTTGCCCATCCGATTTGAATGCGAAAAGCCTCTATTTGCTCATTGATAAAGGTTTTATCCCAGTAAAGGTCAATCCCTATTTCTCCGATTCCCGTGAACTTCCTTTTGTTCAGCCAGTATTCCATGATTTCCAGTTCCTTGCGAAAATCTTCCTTCACCGATGTTGGATGCAACCCTAAAAGAGGGATGAAAAGTTCCGGCCTTGAACTGGCAAGGTCAAGTAAAGGTTTTATGCTGGAGCTGTCGATATTGGGGAGTATGATTTTCTTGACCCCTGCCATTAATCCCCGCGCGATCACTTCATCCCTGTCGGAACTGAACTCTTCGGAATAGATATGGGAATGGGTATCAACAAACATCCTTTAATATTTGAAGCAAAGATAGGATGGAAGGTGCTGATAATCGTTAATGTAATGTTATTTCTAGGTTATTTGATTTAATCCAGTTTCAACACCGCCAGGAAGGCTTTTTGCGGAACCTCAACATTCCCGATCTGTTTCATCTTTTTCTTCCCTTTCTTCTGCTTATCGAGAAGTTTCCGTTTACGGCTGATATCACCACCATAACATTTGGCAGTAACATCCTTACGGACAGCCTTAATCGTTTCACGGGCAATGATTTTGGCCCCGATTGCAGCCTGAATAGCGACATCGTACTGCTGGCGCGGAATAAGCTCTTTCAGCTTTTCGCACATCCTGCGGCCGAAATTGTATGCATTATCGGCATGGATCAAGGTAGAAAGGGCATCAACAGGTTCGCTGTTCAGCAGGATGTCGAGCTTGGCCAGCTTAGCCGGACGGTAACCGGTTATATGATAATCAAAGGAGGCATATCCTTTTGAGATGCTCTTCAGCTTATCGTAAAAGTCAAATACGATCTCACCAAGAGGGAGATCAAAGGTAAGCTCCGCCCTTTCGGCAGTAAGGTATTCCTGTTTGGTGAGCATACCTCGTTTATCGAGACAAAGGGTCATAATTGCCCCGATATATTCCGAACGGGTAATGATCTGCGCTTTAATATACGGTTCTTCAATAAGCTCAATCAGTGAACCATCAGGCATTCCGGCAGGATTATAAACTTCATAGCTCTCACCGGCCCGCGTATGAATCATATACGACACGTTAGGAACTGTAGTAATCACGTTCATATCAAATTCGCGGTCCAGCCTCTCCTGGATGATCTCCATATGGAGCAATCCAAGGAATCCGCAACGGAAGCCAAATCCAAGTGCGGCAGATGATTCAAGGGTATAGGTGAGCGAGGCATCGTTAAGCTGGAGCTTCTCCATAGAGGCTCTAAGATCTTCATAATCCTCACTATCGATTGGATATACCCCGGCAAAAACCATCGGTTTCACCTCTTCAAACCCCGAAATAACATTGGAACAAGGCTGTTTTACATTGGTTACCGTATCACCGACCCTGATTTCACGGGCTGTCTTAATGTTTGAAATGATATAACCAACATCTCCGGCACTTAAGGTTTCACGCGGATCAAGGGCCAACTTCAGAACCCCTACCTCATCCACATTATAGGTCTTCTCCGTTGCAACGAATTTGACAACATCCCCTTTACGAACTGTCCCGTTCACAACTTTCACGTAGGCAACCACGCCACGAAACTGGTTGTAAACAGAATCGAAAATCAATCCCTGAAGTGGTGCATCGGGATCGCCTGCGGGTGATGGGATATCTGATATAATTCTTCTCAGGATCTCTTCAACCCCTTCACCGGTCTTTCCTGATGCCCTTATAATGGTATCGCGCTTACAGCCTATTAATTCGATAATCTGATCTTCTACAACTTCCGGATTAGCATTGGGCAGATCCATCTTATTGAGAATCGGGATAATTTCAAGGTCGTGCTCAATTGCAAGGTAAAGATTTGAGATGGTCTGTGCCTGAATCCCCTGCGTGGCATCGATGATCAGTAATGCACCTTCGCAGGCTGCAATTGAACGGGACACTTCATACGAAAAATCGACATGCCCGGGTGTGTCAATCAGGTTAAGGCGGTATTTCTCCCCATCCTGCGTATACTCCATTTGTATTGCATGACTTTTTATGGTTATCCCCCGCTCCTTCTCAAGCTCCATATCATCAAGCACCTGTGCCTGCATATCGCGCCCGCTAACGGTCTGAGTAATCTCCAAAAGACGGTCGGCAAGCGTACTTTTCCCGTGATCAATGTGGGCTATTATGCAAAAGTTCCTGATGTTCTTCATGTTCAAAAAATCCTTATATCCTTGATATACTTATTAAATACTTTTTTTTCAAATCGTGTACAAAGATATTTAAAATTTTTCAATTTGATCCGGCAGCCAGAGGAAGCGGCATAGGCTTTACATTTCAATATAAACAGCTTTATTTCAATAGATAACGACCAATTTCACCGCAACCTGGAAACCGAATCTTCCATTCAGGATCTTCCCGCGAATTGCGCAGTAAGTTTGATAAATATTTCGTATATTCGGTGGAGAGATCACTTCAGGGATATAAATTGAGTTCACATTATACCCATAAATTATGGAACCTTCAAGAATCTATATGGCGATTGGAATTATCTTGCTGGCGATCATCGCCTTACTTTCAGCATTAATCTCCGGTAAAAGTGATCGCAAAAAATTGTCCCCATTAGCTGCAATTTCATTCGGCTTTGTGCGGCAGGGATATGTTTTGGAGAAAAAAGGATTTTCGGTTATGGATTAATCGGAACAGGAATTGTTTTAGCAGTTATTGACATCATCTTAAAATCGAGGCAAAACAAAAAGCCCTGAACAGATCACTGTTCAAGGCTTTTTGAAAAAGGGAAAGTAGAGACTACTCCTTCATTGGCTCCTTTTTATTCGAAGCGCTGGGGATCTGTTTAGGAGTCTCGACAGGTTGCTCCTCTTCCTCTTTAATCGCTTTTTTAAACTCTTTCATCCCTTTGCCAATTCCGCCCATCATTTCCGGAATCTTGGAACCTCCGAAGAGAAGGAGTATGGCTCCTAACAGGACAAGGATATGCCATGGTGCAAATGCGTCCATCTTGTATTTTTTTAAATTGGTTCGCCGTAAAATTACAAATGTTTTATTCAGGGTCTAACAAAGATTCAAATATATTTTCATTTGCAGAATTTTCTTTAATCATTATCTTTGAAGTCAAAATTTCCAAATTCAATTTTTATCCATTATACCCCAAGGGGTTAAAAATTCAAATCATGAAAAGAAACATTTTTCTGACTTTATCATTGACAGCCGCTCTTTTATTTGCTCTTCCCACATTTGCTCAAATGGCAAACAAACTTTCTCCAAAAGAGCAGAAAGAGGGTTGGAAACTCCTCTTTAACGGCAAAAATTTTGACGGATGGAGACAGTGCAACGGGACAGCAATGCCAGCTAACTGGAAGATCGATGGTGACGCCATGCAGGTATTTACCGGTGAAGGAAAAAAACCGGGACAGGGCTCGAATGGTGATATCCTCTACCCAGGAAAAAAATATAAAAACTTTGAACTCTCTATTGACTTTAAGGCCGGGAAAGCCGGAAATTCAGGAATCTTCTATTATGTACGCGAAGTAAAAGGGGAACCAATTTATTATGCAGCCCCTGAAGTACAGGTGCTGGATAACGTAGATGCTTCAGACAATAAGGTAGACAGTCATCTTGCAGGTTCACTGTATGATATCCTGCCTTGTGATCCTAAGACAGTACACCCTGCCCTTTCATGGAATACAGTAGTTATCAAGGTGAAAGATGGTCATGCAACCCATATCATGAACGGCAAAAAAGTCGTTGAGTATACCTTATGGACCCCTGAATGGGATGCCATGGTTGCCAAGAGTAAATTTAAAGATTTTAAGGGATGGCAAGAGGGTATCGCCAAAGAGGGCTTTATCGGTCTGCAGGATCACGGATATTCAATCTGGTTCCGCAATATCAAAATTCGCGAACTCTAGTCTCTGAGCAAATAAAATGAGGTTGTATCAAAAGTGGAAAATTTAACCGCCGGGAATCACAGAGAACCGCAAAGTGCTAAAATAAAGTAGATTATCTTTGCGACTCTTCGCTCCTTCTCTGCGTATCTCTGCGGTAAAAAGACTTTTGATACATCCTCTTCCTGACCGGGACCGTACCTCATCTTGTGCTAACGAAGGGGTGCGGTTCCGGTTTTTTTGCAGAAACCGGAATCATAAGTGGTCACAAGAAAAAAGGTAGGTTCATCCATTTAAAAATTCAACATCAACCTTTAACCGGGAATTACATCTACGATTAAACCAAAATTCCGAATGGATGTCAAACATGGGTTGTATTAATTCTCAAAAAATAAGGTCCATGAAAAAGTCCGGTTTAGTGTTAGTTGTTTTTATGGCCTTTATAAGCCAGGTCATGGCTCAGGGCGATGTTTCATCCGCAAGATTGAGAACGGAGGAGATAATCATTGACGGGGTTGCCAATGAATGGATTAAACCCCTTAATTTTTACGACGATAAAACAGGAATGAACTTTGCAATTTGCAACGACCAGAATACCCTCTATTTCGTACTTACCTGTCCTGAAGAGAGGAAAATGAGGAGAATCATGAGCGCAGGCTGGACACTTCAACTTACTTCAAAAGATAAAAAGAACAGATTCAAGGCTAGCCTCGCTTTCCCTGCAACAAAAATAAACTGGATGGGAGATCGGGGCGAAAGAGATCCATTCGCGAAGAAAATCACAGCTAATCCGATGATTAGCACCTATCAATCTCAGATCACAGCAATAGAAGCGAGAGGTTTTCAATCAGATCAGCATGAACTCATGCTCAATGATCGCAAAGGGATTAATCTTGCAATTGGGGCAGACAGCCTTCAGCATGTTGTTTATGAAATGGCAATCCCTCTAAAAGAATTTTTTACCGGAGGTAAATTTCAGCCTACTGAAATTATCACCCTGAATATCACAGTAAATGCGATGAAAAAGCCACAGATGAATAGTGGTGTCAACGAAGGCTATTCGGACAGATCTGGAGGCAGATCAGGAGATGGCAGATCGATGGGAAGAGGCAGGTCCGGAGGGGGAATGTCACATGGCGGACGTTCCCGGGATTTTGGATCCGGAGAGCAGGGGGGGCTGTTTGAAAAAGCCTCCTTTAAGCAAAAATTCACCCTAGCCGCAAATTAACCATCCGGAGAAGCTTTCTTTGAACCACATCCTGGCGGATTGACATTTTATAAGATTTAACTAATCCGGCAAATCTATTTCTATGGTGTAAACTCAATCTCCCAAGGTTCTTTCCCAACTTTCCTAAATAAAACACTATTGATGGATTTCATCGAATTGGGTTTCGAATTAATAGTCATTCTAAATTATAGGTTACAAATCAAAAGTCTTTCGAGATTTTATGATTAAAGATTATTTAATTGTAAACTCGCACCATCAAAACTAAACTCGAGGGATCATTTACAATTTCTAATCACGAATAACGAAAAATTAAGAACAATCATGGAGAATTTCGAACAATTAAAGACTGTAAAGTTTTACAGCGGTGATGCAACGCCACTTGAAATGCACAAAGTACGGGTAGTTCAGAAGCTAAACCTTTTACCGATCGAAGAGCGCAAAGAGTCAATCTTTGGTGCAGGATTTAACACATTCCTGCTTCAAAACAAGGATGTTTTTCTGGACATGCTTACCGATTCGGGAACTAATGCCATGAGTGACAATCAGGTGGCAGCAATGAGCGTGGCTGACGATTCGTATGCCGGCTCATCAAGTTATACCAAACTCGAAAATGCCATCCATGAAGTTTTTAATCAGAACTATTTTCTCCCTGTCCATCAGGGACGTGCGGCAGAGCACATTATTTCCAAGACTTTTGTAAAACCGGGGAAGGTAATCCCGATGAATTATCATTTTACCACTACAAAGGCTCATATCGAAATGATGGGTGGTATTGTTGAAGAGATATACACTGAAGAGGCGCTCAAGATCAAGAGTGATTTCCCGTTCAAAGGGAATATGGATATTGGCAAACTCAATAAGGTAATCGCAAAATGGGGCGCTCAGAATGTAGCTTACATCCGTTTTGAAGCAGGGACGAACCTCATTGGTGGTCAGCCATTTTCAATGGCAAATCTGCGTGAGGTATCAGCTATCGCCAAGGAAAACAAGATTCTTTTGCTGATGGATACCAGTTTGATTAACGAAAACCTCTATTTCATTAAAGTCCGTGAAGAGGGTTATGCCAATAAACCGATCAAGGATATTCTTCATGAGATGATGAGCTATACCGACTTCTCTTATTTTTCAGGACGTAAGGTTAGTTGTACACGTGGTGGTGGTATTTGCACCAATAACCACGATGTTTACATGCAAATGCGTGACTGGGTTCCACTTTATGAAGGATTCCTTACCTACGGAGGGATGAGTGTCAGGGAGATCGAAGCGATGGCTGTAGGTTTGGTGGAGACCCTTGATTTCAATGTGATCAGTCATTCCCCAACTTTCATTAAATACCTCGTTGATGCGCTGGATTCAAAGGGAATTCCGGTAATTACCCCGGCCGGAGGATTGGGATGTCACCTTGATGCCAAAGCGTTTATCCCTCATGTTCCACAGGGTCAGTATCCTGCTGGAGCCCTTGCCGCTGCGCTCTATGTTGCCTCAGGGATCAGAGGAATGGAGCGTGGAACCATTTCAAGTGTGCGCGATGCCAATGGTGACGACATCCTGGCAGACGTTGAATTACTCAGGCTTGCCTTCCCACGCAGGGTGTTCACCTTGTCGCAAATCAAATATGCCGAAGACCGTATTCAATGGCTTTATGATAACCGTAATTTGATCGGTGGTCTTGAATGGATCGAAGAACCACCTGTACTTCGCTTCTTTGTTGGTAAACTTAAACCTATCGGCGACTGGGTTGACAAACTTGTAGCGAAGTTCCGCGAAGATTTCGGAGAGAGTCTTTAGGCTGTTAGGCATTAGGCTTTTAGGCAATAGGGAATTAGGCAATTAGGGAATGTGATAATCTATGACAAGAATAAATTGTCAAATTATCATATTGTCAAATTGTCTAATTCGTTTTTATTATTTTTGACAAAAAACAGAAAGATGCAAATTGATATCCGAAAAGCTGAAAACTCCGACCGCGATCCGATTGCCAGATTTCAGGTCGCAATGGCACTGGAAACTGAACAGTATAATCTTGACCTTTTTACAGTTCAGAACGGGGTAAGTGCCGTATTGACTAACGACACCCTTGGGGCGTATTATGTTGCAATTGTAGAGAACGAAGTGGTGGGATCACTGCTCACAACCTATGAATGGAGCGACTGGCGCAATGGTACAGTACTTTGGATCCAGTCGGTATATGTCGATTCATCCTACAGACAACGAGGGATCTATGCGGCACTTTATTCATATGTCAAAAGGCTGGTCGCTTCAAACGACTCATTGGTCGGAATCCGTCTTTATGTCGACGAATCGAATAAAAAAGCGATGGAGGTATATGCACGTCTCGGAATGAACGGCGAGCATTACCGCGTATTTGAGTGGATGAAGTAGTCGATTGATAATGTGACAATTTGAAAATAAGGCAATTTGAAAATTTGAAAATGTGGCACACTCATCACTTATAACTCATAACTCATTACTACGCCTGCCGGATATTATACGCCATTAAACTCTTTCCGTGCCTGATAAAAAGGGTGCCGTTGCTGATTACCGGATGGGCGAAATGTTCTTTTGTACCCTGGGTAATCTTAAATTTACTCACCTCCTTTAAGAGCCCGCCACTTGGATCCACAAGATGGACATTCCCTTTTTCATCATAGAGATAAATCATTTCATCAGCATAAATGGTTGAACCCCTGCCAATTTTAAGTTCCTGTGTAACCTTGCCACTCTCCATATCCATGGACATAAGTTCCTGTTTACGGTGTCCGGTGGCAATCAGATGATGATCAACCTGTACCACTCCTCCCATGATATTATCAAACGGAAGGGAGCGCCAAACCTCGGAAATTTGCTCCCCATCGTCTGAAAGCTTAAGTTTGACTGTACGGTTTCCATCGCCTGCTACGTACCAAAGGTATCCGTTTTGATAGATTGGTGCATTGGAATGGACATTCCCAGCCGTATCCTGTTTATGCGTAAATAGCAGTTTCCCGTTATCAGCGTCAATGCCAAGCATCGAGAGTTCCGAGAAGGTAAGAAGGATATTGTGTTTCCCGTGATGAAGCATTTTTGGCGAACAGAATGCAGAGAGTTGTCCTACCCCCTTACATTTCCAGATCAGGTCACCCGAAAACCGGTTTAACGCCACAATATTTGTATCAGCGCCACCAGGCGAGCAATAAACCATCTGATCCTTAACGAGCAACCCCTCTGAATATCCAAATATTGTATTCTTTCCATGAAGATCACTAAAAAGATTGAGCGACCAAATCTTCCTTCCATCCTTCCGGTCCAGACAGGCAACCTCCCCTTTCCCGGATGAAACATATACAAGATTATCGACCACCGTTGGGGCAGATCGTGTACCGGGAAATCCATTCGTCCATTCGGGACCATAGGGGACTTTCCAGTTTAAGTTTCCCTTGAGATCAAACGAAAAGAGATAAGCAGTACTATCGACAGCTCCAGTAACAAACAGCGCATCGTGTGTCACAACGGGAGAACCATAACCATCACCAATCTTATCGTTTGTCCAAAGCAATTTTGGTCCTTCGCCGGGCCATACCTTAAGTAAGTCACTTCCGGGATAGCATCCGTCACGGTTAGGGCCACGCCACTGAGCGATCTCAGGTTGACTGGTGCAGGCAGCAGTTGCCAGAAAAATCACGAGGATGAAAATGAGTTGTTTCATTTTTTCAATTATCGGGTTGTTTTTATAAGCTTGAAATTTTCCTCTCTCCCTCCGTAACGAATGGTCAGCACCATCAATCCATTGGCAAATTTTGGAAGATTTTTTAACTCTATTGTTTCAGAAACAGGAAAGTTGGACTGCCAAAGACAAACGCCTTTAACGTTGCAAATGCTTATTTGGCAAGTAGCTGCTGAGAGCAGATCGCGGTTTCTGATGGTTAGCATATCAGTGAACGGATTGGGGTAGACTTCCCACGCTGTTTTGAGAGTGCTTACCGGAATGGTAGTATATAACTTCAGGTATTTATCAGCCTTTCCGAAATCGGGTATTCCATATCCTAATAAGGAGTCGGGACTGTTATAGATACTTGCACTTTGTTCAATCGCTTTTTTTACCAGTTTTACACTTGAATAGGGATTCGCCTGAAGCAGGCATGCTCCCATTCCGGCCAGCACGGGTGATGAAAAGGATGTCCCGCTTGAATAACCCGGAACACTGGCGCTGGTAATCAGGAATGTTGAAGAACCCATTGCGGCTACATTGGGTTTTATGGCCCCTCCCCAGGCAGGACCTACAGAGCTAAATGAGGCGCGTATCCCGAGCTTATCGACAGCCGCTACCCCAATCACATTTTCGCCGTCTGAAGGGGCTATGATATGTCTCCAGACTTTATCGCCCTCATTGCCGGCGCTTGTAAAAACCAGTATCCCTTTTTGAAATGCCATGTTGGCTCCCTGAGTGACCCGGGTTTTATTTCCATTCATATCGGAATAGGAGTGATCCATCAGCGGATCATCGAATAGATAATACCCAAGTGATGAATTGATCAAATCGACACCCAGACTATCGGCTAATTCAGCAGCTGCAACCCAATTGTCCTCTTCGATCATATATTCAGTAGGTTCATCTTCTGTCCGGAAAAGATAATAAGAAGCATCGGGAGCCGTTCCAATAAGGGTTTTAGGAAGATTCCCACCCATACACGAAAGGACACTCGTCCCATGGGTATGTTGCGTGTAAATATCCGAGGTGGGATCGACAAAATCGTGGGTACCCATAATCCTGCCTGAATTACGAAGGCTATCGAGTGCCGGGATTACATTCGCATGCCAGAATCCGGCATCGAGTATTGCAACCTGAATTCCCTTACCGCGAAAACCCTGGCTATGCAGATATTGCCCGTTTAATTGGGTTAATTGGGTGAGTGCTACTCCATAGTTCAGCGGATTAAATGCATTGATCACTTCCTCATCCTTGAATTTGATTCTGGTTGACTTTTTGGGTAGTGCCGGTTTTGTAAGCTGAACTGAAACGACAAACGGAAGTTTTGCAATTTGCTTAATCAACGAAGTATCGGGTGTACTTACTGTCACGCCATTTAACCATTTAGAGCTATGTACAACCGTTACGCCATGGTCAATCAGCGTGTCGAGGTATGCCGGTGAGACAGGCAAATCTGTCTGGTCAACCGGAATCCCCTGCCTGATCCTGCGGTCGATCGCCCTTTGGGATAAAAATTTCTCAGGATGATTAATTACATAGGGCGTACCAGACTTATTTCTGAGTGCAATCCAATAATAACTATTCGCGCTGGTCTGGGCAAGGGTGGCCAGCCCGAGCAACAAAAAGGATATTGATAGGATTAGCCTGATTTGCATAAGTAGAATGCTTAAAAATTAAATGGTTATCCGCGGATTTTGGGAACTATTCAATCAACACGGAGAATGCAACACCAAAGTTAATAATTGATTAAGGATTTTGGTGATTAAAATTAACTTTATTAGTGATAGTCCGAGTCCGACTCAAAGTCGGGCCCGGACTTTACAAATATGCCAATTTATTAAAAAAGATAGGATATCGTATTTTACCTCATTGAGACTATGCCACTTTGGGTGCGATAACAAAAAAATCACGCAAAGACGCCAAGTCGCAAAGTTTAAGAATTTCCAAATTATCTCATCTTCAAATTTTCAAATTTTTTTATTCTCTCATTCTCAAATCTTCAAATTACCGAATTTCCAAATTAGCACATTAGCATATTAGCATATTAGCACATTAGCATATTAGCACATTAAATAATTATCTCCCCAACTCCTCCATAAGGTATTTAGCGGTATAGGATTTATTTAGTTTGATGATCTCCTTGGGAGACCCGCTGCATAATAACCTGCCGCCGTCTTTTCCACCTTCAGGACCGATGTCGATGATATGATCAGCCACTTTGATCACCTCCATATTGTGTTCAATGACGATCACTGTATTTCCTTTGTCGACCAATTTATTGAGTACTTCGAGCAATACCCTGATATCTTCAAAATGGAGTCCCGTGGTCGGTTCATCCAGAATGTAAAGGGTCATTCCGGTATCCCGTTTGCTTAACTCCGTTGCAAGCTTTACCCGTTGTGATTCTCCCCCCGACAGGGTTGTTGACGACTGTCCCAGGGTGATATAGCCAAGTCCCACCTCCTGTAGTGTCCGTAACCGGTGAACGATGGCCGGGATGCTTTCAAAAAATTCAACTCCCTGATTAATTGTCATATCAAGAACATCGCTGATCGATTTTCCCTTAAACCGGACCTCAAGTGTTTCGCGGTTATACCTTTTCCCGTTACATTTATCGCAATGGACATACACATCGGGAAGGAAATTCATTTCGATAACTTTCATCCCTGCCCCTTCGCACTCTTCACAACGGCCACCCTTCACGTTGAATGAAAATCGTCCGGGTTTATAGCCCCGTATCTTTGCTTCGGGGAGAAGGGTGAACAGCGTACGGATATCGGTAAAAACACCGGTATAGGTGACCGGATTCGAGCGGGGTGTTCTGCCGATTGGAGATTGGTCGACCTGAACAACTTTATCGATCAGATCAATCCCTTCAATGGATGAATAGGCCAACGGATCGAGTAATGATTTATAAAAATACTGGCTTAGAATTGGTTGCAGCGTTTCATTGATCAGTGTCGATTTACCGCTTCCCGAAACACCGGTAACGCAGATCAGCTTTCCAAGCGGAAATTCAACATCGATATTCTTCAGATTGTTTCCTGAAGCACCCCTGATAATTAATGACTTCCCATTTCCAGGACGATATGTGGACGGAACCTCAATTTTCTTCTTTCCCGTCAGGTATTGAGAGGTTAAGGTATCGTGTTTAAGCACCTCTGACGGGATGCCGGCTGCAACTATTTCACCACCATGGATCCCCGCCATCGGGCCCATATCAATCAGGTAATCAGCTTGCAGCATCATATCGCGGTCATGCTCCACCACGACCACCGAGTTACCGGTATCACGCAATTGCTGTAATGAATTGATCAGCCTGAGATTGTCGCGGTGATGCAGGCCGATACTAGGTTCATCAAGGATATAGAGAACATTTACCAATTGTGATCCGATCTGGGTTGCGAGCCTGATCCTTTGCGATTCTCCTCCTGAAAGGGTACCTGCCGGGCGATCGAGTGAGAGATAGGTCAGCCCCACATCAATCAGGAAGCGCAGGCGTGTTCGGAGCTCTTTAACCACCTCTGTGGCAATCTGCAACTGACGGGAGCTAAGACGTTCCTCAATTTTTTCAAAGAAATCGGATAACTCACAGATATCCAGTTGAGCAAGTTCAGAAATATTTTTCCCGTCAATTTTAAAATGCAGGGGCTCAAGCTGTAACCGTTGTCCCTTACACTCAGGGCAAGTCATGCTTTTATGAAATTGATCGGCCCATTTTTGTGCTGTTTTGGAGAGGTTATCGCCTTTTTGGTTGAGGATATACTTGACGATCCCTTCGTAGGTCATCATATAATCGATTGAACTTCCCAGCGGAGAGTTTTTAAGCTGAATCCGCTCTCCGGTCCCAAATAAAATTGCGTTAAGAGCCTCTTCTGAGATCTCACCTACCGGTGTTTTAAGGGTAAAGCCATACTTCTCAGCTAACGCTTCAATCTGCCAGAAAATCATGGTGTTTTTATGGGGACCCAGCGGGGCAATTCCCCCCTTGGCAATAGAGAGCGTCAGGTCAGGAATCAGTTTGTCCTGATCGATTTCGGTAATCTCGCCAAGACCATTACATTTATGGCATGCCCCCTGAGGTGAATTAAATGAAAAGCTGTGGGGCGCAGGATCATTGTAAGAAATTCCTGTCGTCGGACACATCAGGTGACGTGAGAAGAATCGCGTATCTTTGGTTTCTGCATCAAGGATCATGATGATTCCCTGCCCATGTTTCATGGCAATATCTACCGAATCGCGCAGCCGTTTCCGGTCACCTTCATCGACCACCAGCTTATCGATTACCATCTCGATATGGTGATTTTTATACCGGTCAACTTTATAGCCATGAGTCATTTCACAGATCTCTCCGTCAACGCGGGCATAAAGAAACCCCTTCTTGCGGATCTGCTCAAAGAGTTCGCGATAATGCCCTTTCCGTCCGCGGACGACGGGTGCCAGGATCATGGTGCGTTTACCATGAAACTTTTCGATGATCAGGTTAATGATCTGCTCATCGGTATACTTGACCATCTTCTCACCCGTATTGTAGGAATAGGCTTCACCGGCGCGGGCAAAGAGGAGGCGGAGAAAATCATAGATCTCCGTAACAGTGCCAACGGTAGACCTCGGATTTTTATTGGTGGTTTTTTGCTCAATGGAGATTACCGGACTTAAACCGGTGATTTCGTCCACATCCGGGCGCTCCATATTACCCAGAAAAGAGCGCGCATAGGCCGAAAAGGTTTCGATATAGCGGCGCTGCCCCTCGGCATAGATCGTATCAAAAGCAAGCGAAGATTTTCCACTTCCACTCAAACCGGTAATCACGGTGAGCTGATTACGCGGTATTTCAACATTTATATTTTTAAGGTTGTGCTCCCGCGCCCCTCTAACTACAATTTTATCTTCTTCGTCCATCGATAATACACAATTTACAGCAAAGGGGGTGAATTATTTCAAACCGGTTTGATCGGTAAAAGTAAAACTACGATATTTACCAACCTCGGGGATCTTAAACGTATAGGTTTTATTCCTGGGATTTTTCAGGTAAGTCTGCTTTAACCAAGGATTAAACTGCTTTAAAAGCTTATAATTAATATTGTTTGAGCGGGCAAACTCGGTAAAACTTTTTATGCTCCCGTCGACCTTGATCTCCTTTACAGGGATAATCGGGTATTTCTCATCCTCATTTACCTTAAACCCATATTTAAGAGGTTCTCCGATCACAAGTTTAAGGGCCAGTATACGGAATAAATAACGGGAAGTTTCTTCGCTAAGCAGCAAATCATAATAACTGTTGCTATCCTGAATCGTTGCCTGCCGGCTTACACCGCTGATCCCGGCATTGTATGATGCAGCGACCATAGTCCAGTTACCATATTTGGCGAACGAATTTTTCAGGTAGCGGCATGCAGCTTCTGTTGCCTTTTCGATATGATACCGTTCATCGACCTCCTCATTAACCTCAAGTCCGTTTTCCAGTGCAGCACTTTTCATAAACTGCCAGATCCCCACCGCACCTGATGGCGAAACCACTTTATCAAGAAATCCACTCTCTGCAAGTGCCAGATATTTAAAATCTTCAGGGATTTGATTCCGCTTCAAAACAGGCACAATGATCGCAAAATAACGGTTGGTTTTTTTGATGTAAAGCAAGGTCTGCGAATGAAAATTGGCCACGCTCAGCAATTCACGGTCAAGTGATTCGCGAACATCAAAATTTTCAAGCGGGACAGGCTCACTGGCAAAATCGAGCTTCCCCGGGAGTGGTGTGGTTGTGAAAAATACCTTTGGTGATTCGTCGCGAGTCGGAACATTTACCTCCTTAACTTCCGCAGAATGGGAGCAAAAAAAGAGTCCGCCGATTATCACGCAAAAAGCGATAAGTGATAGAAAAACCAATATCCTTGAGTGGCTATTTATCCTATTAACTGAGTTTGAATCTTTCATGGAATTGCATAATATAAGCCTGCAAAGTTAATCGATTCTCAGCTTTAATCCAATTGATGCAAACAATCTCAATTGAAACTGTATGTCAGCCCTGTAGCGATTTCCAGTTGATTCGTTTTGTAATCAACAGAATTATTGGTGCTTAATGAATTTATTGCGTGTTTTAGGCGTGGTTCAACAGAAAATAATAAACGGTTGGAAATCTCGTATCCGAATTCCAGACCCACCATTCCGGAATAGACCACGTTTCGAAGATTGGATGTTTTTCCATTGCTTACCTGATCGCCGTTTTGCCGCAAAGCCACCTTGTTGCCGACCAGAAAACCGGTACTTAAACCTCCGGTAATGCCAACACCAAATCTGCGATTATTCAGCTTATACCCTACCCGTAAAGGAATTTCGACAAATTGAAAATTCTGATTAAGGCTGTTATTTTCAGAAAATTCTGGAGAATCATCATATTCGCCATTCGGATTCATCATTGAAATCTTTACTCCAGGTGTCGATTGGTTAATCTGATTATACATGATCCCGGACTTTACTGTAACCCGTTTACCAATCTGATAACCCCCTATCACCCCAGCCGAAAAAGAATTTTCAGAGCTGGTTTTATGCGAGGAATAAAAATGGGCGGTTGATGATTGGGGTCCGGCAAGCTTCCCATAACCCCTGGAGTGGCTGTTCAGAACAGGTGAATATTCGGCTTTCAGGCTCCATCGCCCGCTGGTTATCGTTCCACGGTTGGTAAATGAATTTACTCCGGACACCTGGGACGAGGTTTCCTTGAACGCATTCCCTGAGGGGTATGAATCAGATTTTTGAACCTTGCCGGAATCATTACTCACTGAAGATGCAATCCAGTGGGCAATTTTTTCAACAAGCTCAATCTTTTGATTAATAGCGTGGTCTGATTTCCCCAACGCTGAATCAATTGAATTTACCGAATGGGCCCCCTTTGTCATAAAAGATATATCAGCTGCAAACGCTGCAAACGAAGCAGTTTTGGTTGGAAGGGCGTTGCCCTCCTTCGGTGAATTCTTAGCAGAAGTAACCTTTTCCTTTAATTTACCAGACTGATCAGCAGCTATTTGAACCAATTCCGACTCCTTTACTGATTTATTTGTCACCTGATCGGAGACAATTACAGGACTCACAACTGATCTGCTGCCCGGATAGGTTATCCACCAACCTGCAGCAACGGCAAGCAGAATCGATGCCGCAACGCCCATGTTTTTGAGCATGGATATACGCCGACCCTTCCTTAGGAGGTTAAGCTCCCCTTCAATATTTCCCCATACCGCAGCAGGGGGTGTTTTCTCGTAGTTTCCCAGCTTTCTCTTAAAAAGCTGGTCTATTTCATTATCTTCAGTTAGCATAGCGTAGTTGTAACCGTGTTTTTTTCCAATCCGAAATTCTCAATCACCTTTTTTTGAAGGATTACCCTGGCGCGCGACAGATTTGATTTAGAGGTCCCTTCATTGATCTCCATCATTTTTGCAATCTCCTGATGCGAATATCCTTCAATGGCGTACAGGTTAAAGACCATCCGGTATCGGGGAGGAAGCTGCTGGATGATGGTTAATAGATCGTCGGCCGAGATGGATGACAGCGTCTCTTCCGTAAAATGAAGGCTTTCGTAGACCATCATGTCTTCAACCGGAAAGAGCTGATTGTTTTTTCGGAATTTCTCAAGTGATGTGTTTACCATAATCCTCCGAATCCAACCTTCAAATGATCCATTGAATCCAAACTGGTTGATCTTAGTGAAAATACGAATAAACCCGTCATGCAGGTTGTCTTCCGCTTCAGCAGCATCCCTTGAATAATTCAGGCAAACTCCGTACATCTTTGGTGCAAAGAGGTTATACAATGCTGTCTGAGCTTTCCGGTCTCCTGACGCGCATTTACGTATGGTTTCTTCGAGGTTGGTCACAAATCAATTTTAGATTAAACGACAACAAAATCAGCCCCGAAGGAACATCAAAATCCCCATCAATTATTTTAAAATATGTTAAAGAACGACAAAGAAGCCTTCACGGCCAAAACCTCAAGGGATAAACCACCGTGGTTTAACCGTTTTGTATTCCTGTTCTGACGGGGTAAATGGGTTAATTTTATCAGTAAGAGATCATTTCTACCCAAATGGTTGCGTTTTTACCTGAAAATTTCCGAACTTTAAAGTGGCAAAATTAGATAAGAGGTATTCTCAGCACTGAAATCAGCTATGAGAATTATGAATAATGGATTCTCATATCGATTCCATCGTCGGATCTCCACTCAAAGAAATGTTTCACTCGACAGGGAGGGGACGGCAAAGGTTTGGCACATATTTTGTATTGCAGAATAATGAAAACAGGAATAAAATCACCTAAAAATTTCACCAGGATGAAAACAAAAATAACGGCCCTGATTATCATTCTGATCTTTTACACAACCGCTTGTTCACATAGTGTAGGACCGGATCCCGTGCCGGGAGATATTGTGATGACACAAAAATCGGCAAGTTTGGTTAAAGCGGGAAACACATTTACGTTCAATCTGCTGAATAAGATTCCCAATAGTGAGGGGCACAATGTGATGGTGTCGCCATTAAGTATATCCCTTGCCCTTTCAATGACCCTAAACGGAGCCGATGGGACAACAAAAAGTGGAATAATCAATGCCTTGGGGCTCGATGTCCTGAGTGTTGACGAAATCAACCAGATCTATTTTGACCTTGTGAATGCGCTGAAAAAAGCCGATTCAAACGTTATTATGAATATTGCCAATTCGATCTGGATCCGGAAATCGTATCCGGTTTTGGAGCCATTTATTGTAGTCAATCAAAAATATTATGATGCAGAGGTTCAAACGCTCGATTTTGATCAGGCGGCATTAGCTATTATCAACAATTGGGTAAATGAAAAAACGAATGCAAAAATTCCAAAGATCCTGGACCAGATTTCTGCAGATGAAATAATGTTTCTGATAAATGCAATCTATTTTAATGGGAAGTGGAAAGTTCAGTTTGAAAAGTCAAACTCACAGAATGGATCCTTTTCACCTGCCTCGGGAAGCAATGTAACGGTTCCGTTCATGAAAATTAATGAGCAATACGGGTATTCGGAACAGAGTGGTTACCGGGCTTTGAAAATGCCGTATGGCCGTGGAAAATTTGAGATGGTTTTGCTTCTTCCGGACGCTGGAACATCTGCCGATCAGCTTATCAATCAAATGAATCCTGCGACATGGCAGGGGTTGAAAACTGCGCTTGCAACAAAGACCAAAGTTGAGGTCTGGCTGCCCCGGTTCAAATTCACCTGGGAAAGCGAACTGAACGACATTTTATCCTCCTTAGGGATGGCTGTGGCTTTCTCGCGGAATGATGCAAATTTCTCAAAAATCAATGCCAATGACCAGCTCTTTATCACCAAGGTAAAACACAAAACATTTATCGATGTGAATGAAGAGGGTACTGAAGCAGCGGGTGTCACCTCCATCGGAATAGGTGTTACGAGTGCTGGTCCATCCAGTCCCCAGTTTCATGCCGTCCGCCCTTTTCTCTTCTTTATCGCAGAAGAAGATACAGGTGCAATACTATTTGCAGGGAAAGTTGAAAATCCTTTGCTTTCAAATTGAACAATTTAAAATTCGTTATAACCATGGTCAATTTAATCCAAATGAGTCTAAGAAAATATAAAACAGGAGTTTTATTGCTGTTGACCACCCTTCTGGTTTGTTCGTGCCAACGGTCGTCACTTATTGAAGAAAAAAGTGTTAATTGCTATTTTCAGTATGAATATATTAATCATGCATGGGGTTTCAATCATTCGGGATTTATCATCACCCCGGCCGGTGAGATGTATACATTCGATAAGACAACACCCTGGAGTTTCTCGGAAAATGGAGTATTATCCTCCGATTCATTGCAAAACAATCTAAAAGCTTCGGTAAAGAGGGACACGTTGATCAGCAGTACGGATGTTATTTATTATCAGCATCTTGCATCTTATGCAATGGATGGGAAGATCTCCGAAATGGTGATGCATGGTGCCGATATGGGGGCTAATATATGTAAAATCATTGTTCCCGATTCCTCCAATCCACTTAAATCTTATCGTGAAATTATACTGACACACATCGGAGATACTGAATTTCATAACCTTGCACCCGAAGCTGGTGTGATTGCGGCCTGGTTGAAAAAAATCACCATTTAGTAGGAGCGCATTGTAGGGAAAAGTTTAGCTTTGCCTAAAATATCGTTATGGGTGCACTCTTTCAACAGTTACTTAGCTGGTACATGGTTCATATCACCTATTGGACCGTATTTTTATTGATGGCCATCGAAAGTACAATTATCCCTTTTCCTTCCGAACTTGTAATCCCCCCCGCAGCCTTTAAAGCCGCAAATGGGGAGATGAATATTTTTCTGGTCATATTTTCAGGAACAATGGGAGCCCTTGCAGGGTCTTTATTTAATTACTACATGGCTAAATGGCTGGGAAATAAATTACTTCTGAAATTTGTCAACACACGCCTTGCCCATTTAATGATGGTTGACCAATCGGCAATCGAGAAAACTGAAAAATATTTTCTGAAAAACGGAAAAACCTCGACGCTGATAGGACGATTGATTCCTGGTATTCGTCACCTGATCTCTATACCTGCCGGATTGGCAAATATGAAAATTCGCGATTTTATCCTCTTCACGGCAATAGGAGCCGCCGCCTGGAATATAATCCTGGCTACGTTAGGTTATTTTTTCTACTCCCAAAAAGAGTTGTTGGACAAATATTACAAAGAACTTATTTTGATTATCCTCGCTGTTGGAGGAATATATGTTATTTATCTGTTATACAAAGGATTTAAGAAGAAGAACAGCTTAAAGACCTTGTAATTTAACCGCTGGTACCGGCCTGCTTTTGCAGACATGGTTTAAATCTAAGTGATCTTTTATCCCTATTTTAAATTGCTACATGATGTTGCAGCCGATCAATTACCTGACTCCTGATGTCCCCGGCTCGTTGCCATGGCATAAAGTTAAAACTGTTATCGCGACCAATGAATCCCTGAAAGGGTATGGTTGCCTGGTAAGCAAAGATGAGTATCGGAATTTCCCGGTTGAAATAGTCCGGTGGCCAAAGAGCGTCGGGAGACTTATTGATGCCGATACCGGTAATCAGGGGGGAACAAAAGAGGGCATTTTTGATTTTTGGTGGGAAGGCGAGGTACTCTTCGGACGGAATAACGCGATAAATGACGAATATCTGTTAGGCTGGAGTGTTAATCCAAGTGAAGCAAATCGCCAAAAAGAATTGGTGAAAACTCCGGATACGGTGCTGCTATGGCATGCCAATTATCATCCCGATGGCGGGCAGCTTTTTTTTCCTTTGAACGGTACACCTTTTGTAACACCTCTCGCATTACCGGGTGATGATATCTCCCCTGATAAATTTTTGAATTTTTACTTCGATGGAACTCAAGGATTGTATATCCATCCTTCGGTATGGCACGAAGGTATTTTTCCTATCGCCAGTCGTTCCCAATTTTTCGATAAACAAGGAAGTGTTCATGCCAGAGTAAGTGTGAATTTTGCGAAAGAGTTTGGCCTATTTTTAGAGGTGCCATTTTCAGGCTTTTAAAAAATCAATTGAGATGAAGAAATTTGAAGGGCTGATCGCTGCCCCCTTTGCACCAATGGACAAAAACGGAGAGTTAGTATACGATCTCATACCGACTTATTACGACTTTTTGGAAAAAAACAGGATTGTCGGGGCTTTTATAAACGGATCAACAGGGGAAGGGGTCTCTCTTACCCAAAAAGAGAAGATGAATGTGGTTGAAGCCTGGACCGCCCGGTCAAGGGAAAAGGGGCGAGTAAAAGTGATCAGTCTGGTTGGTGGCACCTCCTATAAAGAGTGCATTGACAATGCACAGCATGCTGTAGATAATGGAATAGACGCGATTGCATTGCTGGCACCCTACTATTTTAAACCGGCAGGTGCCAGACAGCTGGCTGAATTCTGTGCCCTTATTGCGGAAGCGGTTCCGTCGATTCCGGTTTATTTCTACCACATTCCTGTATTAAGCGGATGCTTTGTTCCAATGTTTGATTTTTTGCAGGAAGCCGCGCCGATTATTCCAAACCTCGCGGGGATCAAATATACGCACGAGGATTTTATGGATTTCCTGAGCTGTATCCATTTTATGGACGGGAAATTCGATATGATGTGGGGACGTGATGAAAATTTACTTTCCGCACTGGTCCTGGGAACGCGCAGCGGAGTTGGAAGTACCTTTAATTATGCTGCACCCCTTTATTATCAGTTGATCGAAGCTTTCGATACAGGTGATCTGCCCAGGGCAAGAAAACTTCAGCAAATTTCGATTGACATGATCAGGTTGCTGGGAAAATATGGGGGTATTGCTACCGGGAAGGGGTACATGAAGTATATCGGTTTTGATCTTGGTCAATTTCGGTTGCCAGTCAAAAACATGGCAAATGAAAGTTATGTGAAATTTTCCGCGGATGTCAAATCCCTGAATATGGAGGAGTTTTTCTCTGTAGTGTGATACCTGTTTTTCAGAAGATCATTTGTAAACAGGACTTCTGCGTCCAGAGCCAGAATAATTGAAGGGGAATCTGGAGATTCAGGAATTTCATAAAAAAAGTGGGCTATGTTGAAAACACAGCCCACTTTTTTAATTCCTTGGAATTGTTAATGAAGGAGTTCTGCAATCTTTTTTTCCAAATCGGCACCACGAAGGTTTTTGGCAATAATTTTCCCGTCTTTACCCAGAAGTAATGAAAATGGAATTGTACGGACACCGTATTTAACAGCAACTTCGTTTTGAAGGTATTTAAGATCCGAAACCTGATGCCAGGTTAGTTGGTCATCGGTAATGGCCTTCACCCATGCACCCTTTTCCTTGTCAAGTGATACACCAAGAATATCAAATCCTTTGTCTTTAAATTTGGTGTAGGTGGCCACCAAAGCGGGATTTTCCTGGCGACATGGGGCACACCATGAGGCCCAAAAATCGAGAAGGACAATCTTCCCGCGTAACGAAGAGAGCGTAAGGGGTGTCCCTTCGGGAGTAGATTGGGTAAAGTCGGCAGCCACTGCATCCAAATCAGTAACCCTGATTTTCTCTGCCAGTTTCTTTAGTTCAGCTATATAAATCGAACCTTGAATTGAAGGATCGAGAAATGCAACAAGGGTATCAATCTCGTGGGCTGACATCTCCTGGGCAGACTGCATAAGGATAATTAATGGAGAAACAGTCGACTTAGGATGTTCGCGCACAAAGTTTTTTGTATATACTTTTTGGTTTCCCATCATTGCTTCATAATCAATCTGGGCCCTTTTCATCGCCTCTTCATCACCACTCTGCCTGGCTTGATTATATTTCTGTTGAAGCCCCTGCGTCTCTTTGGAAATATTTGAAAGTTCCTTTTTAAGAATAGTGAAATCATCATTCGATTTAGACCCTACAACCTCAGTTTTACTTAAACTATCCATAGAGGCTGTAAGCGAAAGGGTTCCGTTTTCAGCAAAAAACTGGGCAACTACTGTCTGAGGAGGAATGGAGATTATCCGTAATTCAGGCAGATCAGCCTTTCCTTTCAACTCAAATTTACCTTTAACAATGCTTGCTGAATCCTCCGCTTTCCACTTCCCGTTTGCGTATTTCATTAATTTAATTTCACCATTCTCTTTTCCCTTGATTTCTCCTTTGATAACATATCCCGTTGGCTTTGAGCAGGAAAAAAGTGTTGTAAATGCAATGATAATAATTAGAAGATTTCTCATTAGATTAAAATTTATAATTACGATTGAAAATGCTTATTTGAATTGAGTTAGCAAAGGTATTAAAACAATTTAACTGGCAAACAGCTCTCATTTATTTCCAATTGATTTGAAGTAGGTTGCCAGCAGTTCATGAGCTGCGATGAAGGAGCTCATGCCATTGTCAAGTACCAGCTTTTCGTAATGATGCAGTTTAGGTTTTACAAGCGGGTTCTGGTAAAAGTTATTCCTAAGCGTCTCATTGATTGTCTCGTACATCCAATACCTGGCCTGATCACTACGCCGGTTAAGAAAGTAGCCATTCTCACCTGTCATCGCAACGTACTCGTTCACAACTTTCCAGGCTTGTTGCACCCCCTTGTTTTCAAGCGCTGAACAGGTTAACACCGGAGGGCTCCAGCCTGAACCTGTGGGTGGAAAAAGGTGTAAGGCATTGCGGAACTGTGCTGCTGCCAGTTGCGCTTTTTCCAGATTATCGCCATCGGCCTTATTAATTACGATGGCATCAGCCATCTCCATAATCCCGCGCTTAATCCCCTGCAATTCATCACCTGCTCCCGCAATCTGCAATAACAGGAAAAAGTCGACCATTGAGTGAACGACAGTCTCCGACTGACCCACCCCCACCGTCTCAATAAAAATAGTACTAAAGCCTGCCGCTTCACATAAGATAATAATCTCTCTTGTTTTGCGCGCCACTCCACCCAGCGATCCGGCCGAAGGACTAGGTCTGATATAGGCATTTGGATCGGAAGAAAGCTCTTCCATCCGTGTTTTATCGCCAAGTATTGACCCTTTGGAACGCTCGGAACTCGGATCGATAGCCAAAACTGCGAGCTTGCCTCCCTGTCCGGTAATGTGTTTCCCCAACGCTTCGATAAATGTACTCTTTCCAGCCCCGGGTACACCCGTGATTCCAAGCCTGACAGACTTTCCGGCATGCGGAAGACATTTGATGATAATTTCCTGTGCCACCAGCTGATGCTCAGGCTTACTGCTCTCGACAAGGGTGACTGCCTGGCTTAAGATCGTAATATTTCCTTGCAGAATTCCTTCAAAATATTCATTGGCCGAAAGAATCGCCCTTTTCCCCTTTTTGAGAAACCTGCTAACAGAATCGGCATTTACAGCCTCCGGTTTTTCAATACCTGCATTTACATTCAGGCCAATATATTTCGGATCGTTTTCAGGATGATGATAACTCATGTGTTTTTTAATTCTCAAATCATTTATATTTTTTTTACAAATCCGGTGGATTTGTAGGTTTATAGAAATTTGAATAATGAAAGCGACATTTGACTCTGGCCAGAGTCAAACATTATATTATAAATTCTTTTCTATAAACATTTGACCTCTCTGAGGTCATTGAACATCAACATAAATACCTAATAGACTAAAGCCTGATCCCCTTCTTAATTACCCTTCACAGTTCCAATTACCCGCAACAGTGTTGTTGAATGTTCAGGATCATTCGAAATAACGGTAACTATTTTATTTTGCATCCCTGTTTTTCCATAGGAATCAAACGTAACTTTCAGCTCTGTAGTTCCACCAGGGGGGATTATATTGGAAACGGGCTTGCCGGTAGTACAACCACACGATGCAGTCACACTGCGTATAATCAGCTCCTTTTTACCCTTATTCGAAATCACAAATGTGTAGTCAGCCGTTTGTCCGGCAACTAATTCCTTGAAATCGAATACCCGGCTATTATATTCAATTATTGGCCCGTTTCCCAGATCAGTAGCACTAAGTTTTGAAAAATCTTCTTCAATCGTTGCGCTAACTTTTAAGGCATTGTCGTATTTTTCTTCCCCATTGAAAGAGAGATAAATGCGGTTCGTAATAAATCCATATTCCTGCTTTTTAGTGGCATCAAACGTGATGAGAAAAAATCCGTTAGATTTTGGCTGCAAAATTGCGGGAATTGTTTTGATTGTCAAATGAGAAGGAATTATTTTAAAATTTACCGATACGGGTAAACTCCCGGGATTATAAATCCGGATTGTATCTGTCTTTATTTCATGATCCTTGATCCGGACAAATGACAATTCGCTCATCGAGAGCCGGATCTTCCCAAAATCAACAGGAAAAAGATCATTCGTACCCTGCAGACGCGGTATAACCTCTCCTGAGATGGTGAGCACCCGAAAAGACTTTGGAACATTCGCAGTTACTGTAATGCTTTTGGTAAAAGTTCCGGGCCGCTGTTCGGGGTTATAGGATACTTTTATAAATCCCGATTTCCCGGGTAGAACAGGCTCATGACTCCATTCAGGAGTTGTACAACCGCACGATGCCTCAACCCCTTGAATAATAAGGGGTATCGTGCCTGTATTAGAAAATTGAAAATTGAAAACTGCCGGGCCAGCTTCTTCTTTGATCTTACCAAAACCGTGATCCATCTTTTCAAAACGAATATCAGCCGACGGCTGGGCATTGACTTGTTGAAAGGCTATTGACAGCAGTGAAAAGAGAGCTACACCAATTATTCTGTTCATTTACCCTTTTTAATTAGTTCAATCACTTTATAAATAAGCAACCCTGATAAGGCTCCGATTGCCCAGATTGTTAAAAAATCGACAGCCCTTATACTTGCTGAAATTGAATTTTCGCGAAAATTCGCGATACATAATAACAGCAGAATTAAAGGACCAATAAAACTCCGATATTGCTTTTCCATGGAATGATAGTTAAGAATAAAGATATTTTGAGTCTTAGAACTTGTTATTCATCACCAAAAAGGACGCCCATACTCCGGGCTTTTTTGATAAGCAGATGGTTCGGATCGACCAGGCTCAGCTTTCCCCCTACCTCTTCAAGTGGAATAGCACTAAGGACATCTCCATGGATTGCCACCATATTGCCATATTCCCCTCTTGCAATTAACTCTGCAGCAAAAGCGCCGTAGCGGGTGGCCAGGATACGGTCCATCGCCGAAGGGCTTCCTCCGCGTTGAACATAACCCAATCGGGTTTCGCGCGCCTCAATTTTGGTCAATTGTTGTATTTTGCTCACCAGATAAGATGCTGCTGAAATATTTTCAGGCTTTCGGATCCCCTCTGCCACCACCACAATGGCTGAAACTTTTCCTTTCGAAAACCTTTCCTCGATGGTCCTGCATACTTTTACGATGTCATATTCAATTTCAGGAATCAGGATAATATCGCCCCCGCCGGCGATTCCGGCATAAAGGGCAATCCAGCCTGCATTGTGTCCCATCACTTCAATAACCATCGCTCTCTGGTGCGAATTGGCTGTCGAATGTAACCGGTCTATAGCTTCAGTTGCAATACTTACAGCCGAGTCAAAACCAAAAGTAAGCTCCGTTCCAAACACATCGTTATCAATGGTCTTGGGTATTCCAATAACATTGAGTCCCTCAAGTGCAAGCAGATGAGCCGTCTTCATTGTCCCATTCCCTCCAATGCAAACGACACAATCGAGGCCTAGTTCTTCATAGTTTTTTTTAATCAGACCGGGTTTGTCGTTATGAGTCAGTCCTTTCTCGAGCTTAAACGGTTTTTCACGCGAAGTTCCCAGGATTGTTCCGCCTAATGTAAGGATACCTGATAGCTTAGGCTCGTCCAATTCGACGAAGTCTTTTCTGATCAAACCACTATAACCGGCAGTAAATCCGATCACTTCCATCCCATACTTTACAATTGCAGTTTTTCCGACACCCCGGATCGCAGCATTGAGACCGGGACAGTCGCCTCCGGCCGTGAGAATTGCAATTTTTTTACCCATAACTATCTCTTTTTATATCTGATTGATTGGATTTACGATTTAAAAACTTTTATATTGCAAATCTAACACATATTTAGCGTGCCCCATTTTCACAATGATCATTTTATCGTAAATTTGAATCAATAATGTACTTTGTGATTGATTCTTTGAACAATCTTCACAGCCACAGCTTTTTGAATGGAGTCGCTGTTTTCTGTTTAGTGTAAAATGCATACGATGAAACCCTCATGAATAAATTGACTAGTTTGTTTTGGATATTACTGATCCTTAGTTCGGGTTGTCGGATCGGAACGAAGAAGAACAGCAAAGATCCGGTACCCGCAAGGAAACAGGTGGAGAGTGTCCAGTGCTGTGAAAAAGGTCCTGTAAATCAGCTTACCGATGCTGAGAAGGCTCAGGGGTGGAAACTATTATTTGACGGGACTACCACAAATGGATGGTTAGGATACGCTAAAAAAAATTTCCCTGCCGCATGGATTGTTGAAGATGGATCGCTCAGATGCAGGAATGAATCAGAGCGAGGTGAAGCGGGTAAGGTGGATGGCGGAGATATCGTTTATTCGGGCGGGCTCTTCTCTAATTTTGATCTAAGGATGGAATGGAAGATATCAAAAGGGGGTAATTCCGGTATTTTTTATTTAGGAAGAGAAGTTGCAGACTGGCCCTTATACAAGAGTGCCCTTGAAATGCAAATTATTGATAATGAAAACAATCCAGATCCAACAGCAGGAATAAAGGAGAATCGGCAGGCGGGATCACTGTATGATCTCATTCCTGCAAAACCTCAGAATGCCAGGTCTGCCGGAGAGTGGAACTCCATTGAGATTATATGCGATCATGGTAAAGTTGTCCACCGTCAGAATGGAGTTGTGGTTGTGGAGTTTGAACCGGGAACACCGCAATGGAAAGCGCTGGTGAACAACTCAAAATTCCCCGGACTAAATCCTGACTGGGAGAATATCGCCAAAGAGGGGGTAATCGGCCTGCAGGACAAAGGGTATGATGTTTGGTTTAGAAATATTAAAATAAGAGTTCTGGAATGACAGTGGGAATCCAAATCGGACCACCAAATCATTTGGTGAAGACTATTTCAAAATGTGCACATTCGACAACCATACTGGTAACATTTGGGTAGAAAGCGAAACTGGAATTGGGAGCACGTTTAAATTCACGATCTCCAAATTGAATTAAAAGAATGAGGCTTTATCAAAAGTAAAAAATTCAACCGCAAAGAGCCGCCAAGAAAAACCGCAAAGGATCGCAAAGTATTATAATACAACAGAATATATCTGCATCCATCAGCTGACGGATTGCGCCTTCTTTGCGTTTGCGCGGTAAAATGACTGTTGATACAACCTCGTTGTTTTGCTTCTATACTGCCACTGATTTAGCCTCCTTTTATTTTATTGGGGATATGCAATTAAATTTAGAACAATTTAAGCCCAAAATCCAAAAGAATTTTGAAAATTTGCATCCGGGATATTTTAGTAAATACTTAGTCCTTTCCTATAGAACAATTAATTTGCTAGTATTTAATTTTTTAATTTATAAATTAAAATTTTTATATCGATGAAAAGTACACTTTTGCTTTTGTTTGTTTCTGTTTTATTCGCATTAAACTGTAATGCTGCTCCAAAAAAAGAGGGCAATAAGGAGAAACCCGCTATAAATACCCTTTCTGAAAAAGAGGTAAAGGGTGGCTGGATTTTATTGTTTGATGGTAAAACAAGTGATGGATGGCGTGGATACAATAAAACAGGTTTTCCTGCAGACTGGAATATTGAAGATGGAGCAATACACTTAAAGGGTTCCGGAAACGGTGAAGCAGGATCTGTCAATGGTGGTGACCTTGTTTATGGAAAGCAGAAATTTGCCAATTTCCACCTTAAAATTGAATGGAAAATCTCCGAGGGTGGAAATTCCGGTATCTTCTACCTGGCCCAGGAGATTCCCGGAAAGGAGATCTGGAGAACGGCCCCTGAATTCCAGGTTCTCGACAATGACCGTCATCCTGATGCGATGTTGGGAGTAGATGGCAACCGTCAGGCAGGTTCGCTTTACGACCTTATTCCCGCAAAACCACAAAATACCAAACCCGCAGGTGAATGGAACAGTGCAGAGATTCTCTCCTACCAGGGAACAGTTATCCATTTTCAAAACGGACAAAAAATTCTCGAGTATCACCTCTGGACTCCGGAGTGGAATGAACTGGTGAAGAACTCAAAATTTCCATCCTATAACCCCGACTGGGCTAAAGTTGCCAAAGAGGGTGTGATTGGACTTCAGGATCACGGAAATGATGTCTGGTACCGAAGCATTAAAATTCAGATCAAGTAAATTCTTGACTGACAGATCATAATAAAAGGCCGGTTTCCTCAACAGAACCGGCCTTTTAGTTGCTCTTAAGAATGTATTTTCAAATCATCGATCACCTGGCCTGAACCTTTGCCAAAATCTTAATATCCTTTACCTCCAGAGTATTCTTAGTATACCCTGTTAATGAGGCATTAATCATTCCACTTGCCAAATCCTTCAGTTCAATCACAAAGTCGGGATTAATCATTTTCATAACCGGGAATAACCACCCTGCATACTTGTAAGTCTTGTAAAATGTTTGTGATGGTTTTAAGGGTAAGAAAGGTTTGATTCCGGCAGGACGGAAATTATAAACCTGCTTAAATGGCAGTTTTATTAAATCGTTTTCAGTTTTACCCTTTACGCGGGCCCACATGGTTTTTCCCTTCTCACTGGTGTCGGTGCCTGCACCGGAAATGTAACAAAAGGTCATATCGGGATTTAGTGATGCCAGTGTAGTGGCAAAGTTAATCGTCAAGGTATAGGTCAACCTGGTGTATTCATCTTCCTTTTTCCCAAGAGATGTCACCCCAAGACAGAAATAACAGGCATTGTACCCTTTTATAATGTCTCCCAGGGCCGAAATATCTGAAAAGTCAGCATGAATGATCTCTGTCAGTTTGGGATCAGAATAACCGGTAGTTTTGCGGGTGATCACCAGTATTTTCCCAATCTGCGGGTGATTCAAACATTCATAAAGTACCCCTTCACCAACCATACCCGTTGCACCTGTGATAATAACATTTAGTTTTTCCATAATTTCATGAATCTGTGAATAGTGAAATAATTACTTCAACAGCGACAGGACCAGCCAATCGAACATCCGGTCGGATAAAAGATGTCTCACAAAGAGGATCATTTTAGCCCCACCTCCGGTAGCGTATCTGGTTTTTGGTCTGCGGGCAACTACCGACCTGACAATTGTTTTTGCGACAACGATAGGTAGGGAAGCGCTCTTATCTGCAGTGGCCATCAACTTAGCATGTTTTGTAGCCATTGCCTTATAATCGGTATCCCCTGAAACTTCTAGCAGTTTCTCCCTTGCAATTGTATTCCATTCAGTTAGGATCGCCCCCGGTTTAATAACAACCACATCAATTCCAAATTGTTTAAGTTCCATCCGCAAACAGTCGCTTAACCCTTCAACCGCATATTTTGTGGCATGATACCATGCACCATGCGGTTCTCCTAAGCTTCCCCCAATTGAGGAGACATTGATAATTCTCCCTGAATGCTGTTTCCGCATTGCAGGAAGAACGAGTTGGGTTAATCGCGCCAATCCAAATATATTGACCTCAAACTGATATTTTGCTTCAGAAATCGGGACATCTTCCAGCGCACCGAAGGAACCATAACCGGCATTATTGATTAATATATCGATCCGGTTTTCATTTTTAAGGATCTCGTTAACCCCTGCAATCATCGACGCATCATCGGTGACATCCATTTCAAGAAGTTTAACACCCATTTCCTGAAGATCTGCCATTTTCACCATCCTTCGGGATGCACCATAAACGATATATCCTCTTTGAATCAACAATTTTGCGCTCTCTTTTCCGATGCCGGAGGAGGCTCCGGTTACCAATACTACTTTATTCATAGACTATTAATTATATGTGTTGCAGTGAGGCCCTGATTTTGAGTCAGGGCCTCACTAATCAAAAAAACCCTTCAAGGGTTGTAACCACCTGAAGGGTATATTTTCGAATTGGCAAATTGCCGAATTGGCTAAATGTCAAATTATCCTTTACCCTTGGGTGTTACGAGTGTGAGGCAAAGTTCGTCAAGCTGCGCCTGTGCAATCTCCGCAGGGGAGTCGTTCATCACATCGCGACCTGAGTTATTTTTCGGGAAGGCTATCACATCTCGTATCGACTCCAGTCCCGCAAACATCGAGGTTAGCCGGTCGAAGCCAAAAGCGATCCCTGCATGCGGAGGTGCACCATATTTGAAAGCTTCCATGAGGAATCCAAACTGATTTTCGGCCTCCTGTTTGGTAAAGCCTAAGGTCTTAAACATTTTCGCCTGAAGTTCACTGTCGAAAATTCTTACTGATCCGCCGCCGATCTCCACGCCATTAATAACAAGATCATAGGCATTTGCCCGTACTTTACCGGGATCAGTATCGAGCAGGTCGATATCCTCCGGTTTAGGAGCGGTAAACGGATGGTGCATCGCATGCCATCGCGCAGCGTCTTCATTCCATTCAAGCAATGGGAAGTCAACCACCCAGAGGGGCTTAAAGGTCTCTTTATCCATAAGACCACACTGACGCCCCATTTCAAGGCGAAGAATTGAGAGTGCCGGCAAAGTGCGCTCCTTTTCACCTGAGAGGATGAGGATTAAGTCACCCGGTTTGGCTTCAAAGATTGTGCTCCATTTCGCAAGATCCTCTTGTGAATAGAACTTATCGACGGATGATTTAACAGACCCATCTTCATTAACTTTGGCATAAACCAACCCTTTGGCACCAACCTGCGGACGTTTTACAAATTCGGTGAGGGCATCAAGTTGTTTACGGGTATATTCGCCGCAACCGGGGGCACAAATCCCGCCAATATATTCTGCATCATCAAACACTTTAAACTCTTTTCCCTTGACGATGCCGGTTAAATCTTTAAATTTCAATCCAAAACGGATATCAGGTTTATCATTGCCATAATTTTCCATAGCATCGGCCCAGGTCATGCGTGGAAATTCTCCGGGATCTATCCCCTTAATCTCCTTAAACATATGTCGTGTAAGACCTTCGAACATATTGAGCACATCCTCCTGCTCCACAAACGACATCTCACAGTCGATCTGGGTAAACTCAGGCTGACGGTCTGCACGCAGATCCTCGTCGCGGAAACACTTCACAATCTGATAATACCGATCGAAACCGGCAACCATCAGCAGTTGCTTAAAGATCTGTGGCGATTGCGGTAAGGCATAAAATTGATTCGGATTCATTCGTGAAGGGACTACAAAATCGCGGGCACCTTCAGGAGTCGACTTGATTAAAACAGGTGTTTCAGTCTCAATGAACTGAAGATCATCAAGGTAATTCCGCACCACATGAGCCATCCGGGCCCTTAGCTCCAGATTTTTCCGGACCGTTTCGCGACGCAGGTCAAGATAGCGGAATTTCATCCGTATCTCGTCTCCCCCATCGGTATCATCCTGTATGGTGAAAGGTGGCACAGCTGCCTTGTTTAAAACAGTAAGCTCCTTTATGTCGAGCTCTATCTCACCCGTTGGGATTTTGCTGTTTTTACTTGAACGCTCCCTTACAACACCTTTAACCTGAATCACATATTCACGTCCCAGCTTGTCAAATTGTTCCTTAAGATGGATCGGCGTATTTTCGTCAGCAACCAGCTGGGTGATCCCGTATCGGTCGCGGATATCTATAAATGTCATTGCTCCAAGGTTCCGCACTGTTTGAACCCAACCCGCCAAAACAGGCTCCTGTCCGACATGGGCCATCCGAAGTTCACCGCAAGTAATATTTCTGTACATTGAATTACATTCTATAATTGAAGTGGTAAAATTACAAAACTACGGCGATATTTGAAAAGATGGGATTGAATAACTTTGAGTTGTGATTTTAGAGGCAGCAACTGCCATTTAGCGGCTGGCAACTGCGATTTACAAATTAAACCTTAAAAATGGTAATCTGCTCTTTCCCGGAGATCTTCTTTGAATATCCTGAATATCTCGTACTTTTGGGATTGAAAAATTATACGATGATAGATCCATTCGATGATGAATATTTTATGAAGCGGGCCCTTACTGAGGCGGAACAGGCCTTTTCGGAGGGTGAAATCCCTGTTGGAGCTGTGGTGGTTTGCCGGAATCAGATAATTTCGAGGGCTCATAACCTCACTGAGTTACTCAATGATGTGACCGCACATGCCGAAATGCAGGCAATAACTGCAGCCGCTAATCTGCTGGGTGGCAAATACCTTACCGGATGCACTTTATATGTGACCCTCGAACCATGTTCCATGTGCGCGGGGGCTCTTGGATGGTCCCAGATCGACCGGATAGTCTATGGTGCAAGTGATCCCAAACGTGGTTTCCTGAAATTCGCTCCGGAGGTCCTTCATCCTAAGACAGAGATTCTGGGAGGAATCATGCAGAATGAATGCACAATGCTGCTTAAGCGGTTTTTTGAAGAGAGGCGATAAGGAGGCGAAGGGGCGACACTTCGACTTCGCTCAGTGCAAGTGGGGCGAAGGGGAGAGGGAGAGATGGAGAGATGGAGAGAGGGAGAGAATGGGAGTCAATTAGGCAATTTGAGAAGGGGCGAGGAGAAATATTTTAATGTGCCAATTTGCTAATGTGCTAATTTGAAAATGAAATAATTTCCTTCAGGATGGTGATCAATACCCTGAAAGGGCGAAGAATATGCTAATGCGATAATGAGAACAATGCACTATTCATCAGACATTTATAGTGTTAACTGCAACGAGAACATCACACCAAGTTTTATTTTCCGGTCGTCATTATAATTGTAGCGCCAAACGGCATCAACCCTGATAATCTTCAGAATATTCTCTACCCCTGCCGAAAATTCAGTATAGGGGGTACTTCTTAACCCGGTCATTCCCTTGGGAAAAACCATTCCGGTATGTTGAGTTGGGTCAAAATTTCCAACCAGAGAACGAACCCCAACCACTTCACGCCACTTTAAGCGACGGAACAGGGGGACTTTATTAAGAAAAAATCCCTGGAAATGATGCTCCAGGAAGAGACTCACGTAGGTATCGCTTACAAACTCCTGGTAATTCATCAGGTTGAAAGCATACCCATCAAACGCGTAAGACTCATTCCCTTCATGAATTTTCATCAGTGGCCAGGGGACATCACCCCAGATCTTTCCCGCCTGAAGATAATAGGTCATGTACCCGATAGGATTTATGGCGAGCTTATCCGAGAAGTTCATATCGAGCTTAAGATACTTATAATCACCTCCCAGAAAACCCTTTACTCCACCTGTTAATGCGACATTAAGAACAGGATTAAATATTCCGAAGGTGTTCCGTTCGAATCCATCAATCATCACTGTCTCCTTTGGAGCAAACCTGGTGTTTAATTTGATCTCTCCGGTTCTGATTGATGGAACCACATTACCCAACGGATCAATAAACGGGACAAATGGACCGGATTTAATATTGGCAGAAGTTACCGAAAGCTGGTTCGAAAAACCGCGAATCCAATCCTTATCGAAAGTAAACTGGGCCCGATCGATCATATTTAGTTTTGTATAGGGATTCTTGCTCAGCACCGAGGTAAGAAAGTTATCGCGGGTAAAGGCGTTTGAACTGATTCCCAGTAATTCATAATCGTGCGATCCCTGTACAGCAAACATCGCACGCGGTTTCTTGGAGAAAAAATATTCAACCCCACCCCCGTATTTAAAATCCTGGTCTCCTGTACCATACGCTCCATAGCCATTCAGTCTCCAGTTCTGATCAAATTTCATCGTAGTGCGTCCGCCGATTCTGAACCGGTTTCCTTCAACCTTGTTGGAGCTTAGCAGGGAGTAGTAGGGACCTATTTCGATCTTTCCCAGGTCGCGGTAGCCATAATAAAACATATAAATATACTCCGCAATCGTCTTATAAAGAGGAACATTCTTTATCGAATCAACCATCGCATAAATACCGGCCTCTCGTTTCTGTAATTCTATCGGTCGCGATTTATCCCAAAAGAGCTCATCCTTCTTTATTGCATCCTTACTTACAATAATTGCATTTTTCTGCACATTGGCAACAGCCGGAACTTCCCCAAACTTCCAATCCTGATAAACATTGGTCTTCCGCCCCATTATTCCGATCATTTCGGAATCTTTATCTTTTCGAATATCCAGGTCGGCAAAAAGCGCCTCATTCCGCGGAACCCAATGATCTTCATTCTTCTGATATTCAACCGAATATTGCAGATTGTTCAGGAAATTCACATTTGCCTTTGTCGAAAGTTGCATCTCAAGTTTGGTAAGGGCAAAACTTTCATCTTCTACCCAAAACTTCCCCTTGAAAGTTGGATCCTGTGCAAGCTTCGGTTTAAATGAGATTTCATAGATCTTCCGCCCCTTAACCATCGCACTATCCCTCAGGTAATAATGGTAAAACTGAAGTCCCAGGGAGTTCAGAGGAGAGATGAGCCCGATGTCAGCAACCATGATGTAATTATCGTAGGGATTAATCCCTTCATACATCTTTCCGGTAAACTGGGTGATCATATCGGTAGTCATTCCCGAGGCTTTATTGGCGATGATCTCTTCCCTGTTTGTATTGTTGGCACTGTTATGATAATAATTCGAAACTGTCTCGGTAAAAAAGACAGGGAGAAAAGTTTTACCCTCAATTTCAAGTGAATCGATGTATTTAAATACGAATTCAAACTGTTTTAAGAGCTTTTTCTTGCTTAGCGAACGATTTACATTTTTGATATCGATCTCTGACTTAGCATAAAGCCTTGATTGCCACGATGGAAAATTGGAAGGATTATTCTCCTTTTTATGACTTACTATTTTTCGAAAAAGTGGTATTGCAGGATTTTCGCCCGGCCGGACCGAAATTTCACCCAATGAAATAACATCCTCAACCATTGTCACATTAATCCGGTTGACCTGATTAAGCTTTATCTTAAACGACTGCTTTTTATAGCCTACAGCAGAAACTTCAACCACAGAAGTCGGCTTTGTCGAACTCAGGTTGTAATTCCCGTTCAAGTCGGAGGTGGTTCCAGTGTAGGTATCTTTAAAAACAATGTTTACATATGGAACTGGAATATTTGTGGTCGCTTCCGTTATTTTGCCCAGGACAACCGTTTTTTGTGCCTTCAGACTACTAATGGAAATTAATACTATAAACACCAGAACTACATAACTTCTCATCTATTCTTTTTAATCCGAAAATCACCACTTCCGTGTTAAACCTACTTTTACAATGTCAACTCATTTTTAAACCAAATAAACAGCCATTGTCAACTATAAGACAACAAAAGTAAGCCAAAGTTGCCTTAACAAATGTATTTTTTTTTGAATTTAATAATCATAAATAAAATAATATGCAGCTATCTTGCTGATCTAATGTACTTTAAAAATTTATTTCCATGAAATAAACACCTTAAATATTTTGGATTTAAGGTAGAAATAATCCTACATAATATATCGCAATTACATATCTTGCCCGTCTTAAGACCTTTAAAAATCCCAAAATTTATCCGATTATGGCTAAAAGCTCCACTAACCTGATAAAAACTCTCTATTTTACGCCTCAATAACAATCTCCTTACCCGAGGTCACCACGATATCTCCCGGACGTAATTTTGCCCGCTTGCGGTATTCCAGCTCTCCGTTTAACTTGACCTCACCCTCTTCAACCATTATTTTTGCATGGCCACCCGACTGGGCAATATGAAGCAGTTTTAAAAGCTTAATCAGCTCGATATATTCCGATCCGTTTAAATTGAATACCATTTTTTTTTAGTTTAATTATAGATTTTGAATTACTGAACCATCCAGAAATTCAAAATTACAAAAAATGGATGATACTTAAGAAAGAAGAATACGTAACGATAACTGAACATAACACTAAACAACCATCAGGAGATTCCGTAATTTAACAGCTGCAAAGAATAAAGAAATAAATTATATTTATCCCAGGTTACTTCACAACAAAATAAAATTAATAAACCGATGAACAGGACTCAATTATCTGTTTTGATCCTTCTTTTGATTTTACCAGGATTTGTCTCTTTTGGGAAAATCAACTCCTCGAAACTCACCTGCGAGTATTTGCAGAACCCTGCAGTTGTTGATGTTGTCAGACCGCGGCTGGCATGGGTAAATATCGCTGGTAATGATGAGCGGGGACAAAGGCAAACAGCCTGGCAGATTCGGGTGGCTACGTCTGAAAAGAAACTGGAGCTGGCTGATTTATGGGATAGTCAGAAGGTGATCAGTGAACAAAGCAGCAGGGTTGAATATGCAGGAACCTCTTTAAAATCGGGAATGGAGTGCTGGTGGCAGGTGCGTGTCTGGGATAAGGATGGCATTGCTTCAGAATGGAGTAAACCATCGTTTTGGCGAATGGGAATCCTGAACCCGTCCGAGTGGAGTGCCAAATGGATTGGGGCTCCATGGCAGGGAGAAGAGGCACTTCCTAAAATCACGAATCAGAAAACCCATCTTCCTGAAAAATTACCCCCGCCAGCCCCAATGTTCAGAAAGGAATTCAGGGTTGAAAAAAAGATCGCAAAAGCTGTCGCCTTTGTAACAGGACTGGGATATTTTGAACTTTATGTGAATGGGGAAAAAGTAGGTAATGACGTGCTGGTTCCAAATCAAACCAACTACGGTAAACGGCCGGAATTAATCAACGAAGGGATTCCGCTGGAGGATAATTTTAAGGAATACCGGGTTATGTACCTTGCTTATGATATCAAAAGCCTATTGAAAAATGGTCAGAATGTGGTCGGAAGTATTCTTGGAAACGGGTTTTATAATCCGGCCAAAGGGTGGGCCGGCGCCTATGGATCTCCCCGTTTTCTTGCCCAGATACACATCACCTATACCGACGGAGAGGAAGCAATTATTGCAAGTAATGAAAGCTGGAAAGCCTCTGAAAGTCCGATTCTGATGGATATGGTCTATTACGGTGAACACTATGATGCAACCAAAGAGCAGAAAGGGTGGAGCCTGCCCGGATTCAATGATTCAGCCTGGAAACCGGTAGTGCTGCGAAAAGCCCCTGAAGGGAAACTCGTTGCCCATACCTCACAGACTGACAAGGTGATGGAGCGTCTCAAACCTGTTAAAATTGAGAAGCTGGCCAATGGAAATTATCATGTCGACTTTGGTGTAGAAGTTTCGGGTTGGGTAAGGCTAAACCAGGTTAAAGGACCCGCCGGCCATCAAATTGAAATCAAGTACCTGTGCCCGAACTCTTCCGGCGAAAATTTCTATAAATTTAAAGGTGACGGTTCCGAATCGTACGCTGCCCGTTTCAACTGGTTTGTATTTAGCGGGGTTGAAATCATTAACTGGCCCGGAGAACTTCGGGCAGAACAAATCACTGCAGAAGTTGTCCATACCGATATTGATGTCTCCTCCACTTTTGAGACCTCGAACTCCCTCTTTAACCAAATTAATAAAATCTGGCGAAGAAGTCAGACCGATAATATGCACGGCGGAGTTGCCAGCGACTGCCCTCACCGGGAACGATCTCCATATACTGGTGATGGTCAGGTCTCCAGCGTGATGGTGATGCACAATTTCGATGCCCGTAATTTCTACCAGAAATGGATTCAGGACATGCTCGGTGCTCAAAATGTTAAAACGGGATATGTACCTAACAGTGCCCCGTGGCAACCGGGATGTGGCGGAGGAGTAGGCTGGGGCGCGGCAATCTGCATCATGCCCTGGGAGTTTTATCTTCATTACGGGTCAAAAGATATGCTCGAGGATAATTTTCAGGGGATGAAGGAGTATATCCGATACATGGAGAGCTGGGTTGATAAAGATGGGATTATGTATTCACAGCGAACCGGGAAAAACGGGAAGGTGCTCGAGTGGTTTAACCTTGGTGACTGGGTGGCTCCCGGAAATTTACCTCCCGAAAAGATGGTCCACACCTTCTTTTTCTGGAGATGTGCCGATCTGACGGCTAAAGCAGCCAAAGCCCTGAATAAACGCGAAGATGAAACCAAATATGCCCAATTAGCTGAGAGGACCAGACGGGCATTTTGGAAGCAATTCTATGATGAAAAGAATGGAACTTATGGAAAAGCTGGGGGAAATATCTTTGCGCTGAAAATGGGCGTACCTGATCAACAGTATGAAACGGTGAAAAGGGCTTTAAAAGCAGACATTCTAACCAATAAGGGGAATCTGGATACCGGAATCTTTGGAACGCAGTTCTTTTTCGAAGTGTTATCTGAAAACGGCATGCACGATTTAGCCTATCAGGCACTTAATAAACGGACCCAGCCCAGCTTTGGGTGGTGGATCGACCAAGGCGCTACAACCACCTGGGAACAATGGAACGGAGACAACTCACGGAATCACCCGATGTTTGGAGGTAGCCTTGTGTGGTTTTACCGCAAGCTGGCCGGAATGAATACCGATCCCGATGCCCCCGGGTACCGGCATATTATCTTCCGTCCACAACCCGCAGATGATCTCGCTTTTGTAAAATACTTCACTGAAACGCCTTACGGAAAGGGTGGGATATCCTGGAAAAATGAAGCCGGGCACTTTTCGATGGAGGTAATCGTCCCTGTTGGGTGTGAGGCAACTGTGTATGTACCGCTGCGGAAGGAGAAAGAGATTTCTGAAAACGGGAAGAGACCTACCGAATCAGAGGAAATCAGGGTTGTAGGTGATGAAGAGGGATACCGGATATTTGAAATAAAAAGTGGAAGCTATCTGTTTGTGTCAAAATAAATAACAGTTTTTGCCTGAGGTAAAAGTAATATAAAGGAGATAATGTCCAATTCCTATAATTGACTGGTTGGCAATTATTTATTTCTTGTATTGTCCTCTCCGATTCGCGGGTTCCGCGCCGGTTTTTGTGCCGGGTCCCGCGAATTGCATTCGCGGTTTTTTTATAATCCTTACAAACAAAGGGCGAATGCAATTCGCCCGACCCGGTAAGAGTTTCCCAACAACAACAAAAGCTAACTTGCAGGAAGTTTTTAGAATTTGTAATTCCCCATGGGAAATCCTGACAGGGTTTCAAGTAGCTTACTGACACATTTATTAGGCTGTCTAAAAACTCTGTGACTCTCTGTAAATCCTCAGTGCAACTCTGTGTAACTAACTATATATCAAGACTACCCAGAGCATGCTCAGGGTCACACAGAGAAATAAAGCAGGTTATTTAGGCTCTTTAGACACCCTCATAATTTACGGAAAACTCAATTCAGATAAAACTATTCAGCTTATATATTCATCTTTCCCACCTATCTTAATACAAATTTTAATATTGCAATTTATCGTATTTAATAGCTGACTGTTCTATTAACAGTAATGAACCCGTCCAATAAATAAGTCTAAAGACTTGCAGACTGATTGCCTTATCGAAAATAACAAAAAAAAAGACACTTTTGTATTCTAATTAGATATTGTGAAACAAGTTGGAAACAACACGTATAATAAAACCTCTTGCCGATGGAAACCAATGAATCAATCAAAATGACCTTCCCCAACAAACTGAATTATTTCTTTCTTGTTCAGTTATTTGTTAGGGAAATTGCTCAAATGATCGGATTTTCCGGTCGTGAACTGAATCAAATCGATGTCGCAGTTGAAGAGTCGGTCTCAAACATCATGGTTCACAACAGCGTGGAAGACCTTCCCACCTTCGATATTATCTGTGAAAAAACCCGCGGCGGGATAAAAATAATCCTCAAAGAAATGGGTATTCCATTTGATCCTGAACAAATTAAAAAATATGAATTATCGAAAAACCTGGATGATATTTCTGCCTCAGGATTAGGCATTTATCTCATCCAGAAGATGATGGACAATCTTTCGTTTCGCAACCTGGGAACAGAGGGTAAAGAAACCGTAATGATCAAGTATCTTCCAGAGCTGGACGTCCTGAAGGAGCGCATCGAAGTAGCAGAAATCGTGCAGACACCGGAAATCATTACTGAAAAGATCGAATACGATGTGAGAAGATTGGATGAAAATGAAGCCATTGAAATCTCTCGCTGTGCTTATAAGACTCATGGATATACCTTTTTTGATGATCATATCTATTTCCCCGAGCGTTTGGTCGAGATGAACCGGTCTTCACAAATGATCTCGGTCGTGGCGGTTACAAAGGATCATGTTTTTATGGGCCATACAGCCTTGCTTTACCAGTATCCCGATGATACCATTGCCGAACTGACCTTTGCTTTTGTGAATCTCGAATTCAGGGGGCAGGGAGCGCTGAACAGAATGGTCGATTATCTCTTCCAGATTCCAAAAGAACGGGAACTGAGGGGTTCATATGCCTATGCAGTGACCAACCATATTTTTACGCAAAAATCAATGGTAAAAAGCCAGTTTAAAGAATGTGGAATAATGCTTGCCACAAGTCCCGCTACGTGGAAATTCAAAGGCATGGATGACACATTCCAGCGCATCAGTGTTCTCCTGTCATTTAAGTATATAACTCCTCCGGTTCCGTGCGATATTTTTATACCTGAGCATCATAAAGCAATGGTTGGCAAAATTTACCAAAACCTTGGCGTTAGCCATCATTCGGCAGTTCCTTCTGCCGCTGAAAACCGGTTTGACATCGGCGAATCCATACTGGAATCAGGTCTGAATGAGCTGGAAGGCTGTGTTGAAATCTACGTTCTAACATATGGTGCCGACATCCTGCATCAGCTTCGTAAAGCCTTAAGAAACTTTTGTTTGCAACAAATTTCAGCCATTAACGTGTTTCTGAAATTGACCGATCCACGGACTTATTGGCTTACGTCAGAGATTGAAAAAATGGGGTTTTTCTTTGCAGGGATCTTACCTGAATCAAGAATTGGCGATGCACTGATACTTCAATACCTCAATAATGTACCCCTGGAATACGACAAAATTGAATTGTTATCTGACCTTTCCAGGGAGTTATTAAACTATATAAAGGATCACGATCCAAATATTATCGACTGAAGACATCCTAACTGATTATTTTGCCCCCGGCAAGCTGTGCGAATATCCTCTTTCGAAAATTACACAATGGAAAGCAGAGTTTTATATAGACTTAGCTTTTCCAGAACGGTCGGTAGACATAGATATTGGATTGAGTATCATGTCCGGGAGCAGAAACAGATCTTCAAGCTGTACTGAGGTTCTCAATTACTTTGAGTCCGGTTTGAGATCTGATTTTATTTTTGTTGATAATGATTTAAATACCAGCTCATAGGAATGGTCAATCATTTCAAACAGCAGCTTTTTGGTCATGGAGCCATCCAGTACAATAGTGTTCCAATGCTTTTTACTCATATGGTAGCCCGGGGTGATTGACGGATTTGATTCGCGCAGTTCAATAGCGCGGTCAGGATCGCATTTCAGGTTTATCCAGAAGTCGCCCTCAAGGCTGATCAAAATAAAAATCTTCCCCCCGACTTTAATCACCAAAGTGGTTTCATCAAATGGGAAACTCTCCTCAGCTCCCTTCTTTGATAGACAATAAGCTATGATCTCCTCAATATCCATATTGATAAGGGTTAATGGTTAATTGATTAATGGTTAATAAGCAATTGATAATGGTTAATGGTTAAATTTTAGATTTTAGATTTTGCCCTTTGAATTTTTCTTTAATTAACCGGCGGAATAAATGCCCCCGGGAAATGGGTCAACTCATAGTTAACATCATCTGAAAAGATGATTGAGATCACATCAAAACGGGTTTCGAGATCGATTTTATTACGAATAAGCCAGGCGTCGGCCACCTCAACAATATTTCTGATCTTTTGATTTGAAACAGCTTCCCACGGCTCTTCAAAATAATCCCCTTCGCGTGTTTTAACCTCAACGATTACAATCTCATCCCCCTGTCTGGCAATAATATCAACCTCTTTATGACCATAATGCCAGTTACATTCGAGTATTTTATACCCCTCCTTTACAAGATAGGCTGCAGCAATCGCCTCCCCTTTCTCTCCCAGATCTTCGGGATCTTCTCCGGGCTCCAATTCTTTTAACTTCATACCCTATTAATTTTCACCTCTTTATTTGATACGTCAAGAAGAATCCTGCTCCCCAAAATCAACGGTGAATTTGGCAGTTCATGACCGGCGGGAAAACCGAAACACACAGGATAATGGTATGCGGATACAGCTTCCGAGATAATCTCAGCGCTCGTTTTTCCAAAAGGCGTTTCGCGATCCGTTATAGCGGTAAAGTATCCGACGATCAGACCGGAAATTTTGGCAAGGATTCCCCCGGTTTTCAGATTAAGCATCATTCTGTCGAGATGGTAGTGATATTCGTCAATATCTTCGATGAAGAGGATTTTGCCTTTCGGAGAGATGTCGAGTGGCGTTCCCCGCAAACTTTGGATGATGGACAAATTTCCACCGGCAAGAATTCCTGAAGCTACCCCGATTTTGTTCAAAGCATTTGGTTGGAGGGTATATTGAGGAATTTTCCCCTTTAACAGCTCAACCATTTCCGTAAAACTTTCAGTCAGCATTCCATCCTTTTCAAACCAGGCGGTCATCACCCCATGCATTGAGGCGATCTGATGTTTTGAAAGGAAGGCATGAAATACGGTAATATCGCTGAATCCTATCAGCCATTTTGGTTTCTTAAAAAAGGAGGACCAGTTAAGGTGCTGGTGAGTCCGGATTGATCCGTACCCCCCGCGTGAGAAGAAAATTGCTTTCACCGATTTATCGTCAAGCGCCTGCTGCATATCGGCAGCCCGCACCAGATCGGAACCGGCAAATACACCCTCCTCTTCAAAGGTGTGAGGTCCGATCCGGACGATAAAGCCCTGTTGCCGGAGTATCTCAGCGCCACGTTCGGCTATCTCCCGGTTTATCTTACCCGAAGGGGACACAATGGCCACTTTATCACCTGGCATGAGATAAGGGGGGAACTTCATGGTTCTGTACGATGTATTATTTCCTGTTCAAAAATTCCTCTATTGCACCCGGAAAATACTGGTATTCAAGCTCATGTATTCTCGATGCCAGTGTATCGGGGGTATCCTCCGGAAATACCGGGCATCTTACCTGTAAAAGGGGTTCCCCTTTATCATATTCATTATTCACCAGGTGGATCGTAATCCCGGATTCTTTCTCTTTATTATTGACGACAGATTCATGAACCCTGGACCCATACATCCCCTTTCCCCCGTAATTGGGTAAAAGTGCAGGATGTATATTTAGTATTGTAAAAGCATCGACAAATTCGGGCGGAACCAATACTAGAAAACCGGCCAAAACGATCAGTTCAATGTCCCTGCGCTGCAGCTCCCGGATCAACCAATCTGATCCGCTGAACTCCTCTTTTGTAAAATAGTGGGACTCGACACCCAGATCTTCGGCCCGCTTAAGTGCAAAAGCATCCTTTTTATTGGACCATACCGAGTCAACCTTCACCAGAGGATGATTTTTGAAGTATCTGATTATGTTCTCGGCGTTACTACCCGATCCAGAAGCAAATATAGCTATATTTCTCATAACGTATGCATTATAAAAGTTTATTATTGGAACATTCGACCAATATATTCGAATTAAAATTCCGGACCGTTAATTTCATGCCTAATAGAATAGATTCTTGTCCAAATATTTGGAAGATAAATTTCTTTCTTTGTTTCTTTGCACTCGCTGAATCAAACAAAAATCAGCGGTTAAATTTAGTAATAGTATTAACGTAAAAATTAAAAAATTATGTCTGACATTTCAGCGAAAGTAAAAGCGATCATTGTTGATAAATTAGGTGTTGATGAAAGCGAAGTTACGCCAGAGGCATCATTCACCAACGATCTGGGTGCCGATTCTCTCGATACCGTTGAGTTGATTATGGAATTTGAAAAAGAGTTCAACATTGCTATCCCCGATGATCAGGCTGAAAAGATCGGTACAGTTGGCGATGCTATCAATTACATCACTGAAAACGCGAAGTAATCCAGTTTTTTACTAATAAAGGGCTCAAAAGCTTACTATGGAATTAAAACGAGTTGTTGTAACCGGATTGGGCACGATAAACCCGCTAGGTAAGAATGTTGAGGAATTTTGGGGAAACTTGTGCAATGGGGTTAGCGGTGCCGGCCCCATTACTCGTTTTGATTCCTCAAGATTCAAAACTCAATTTGCCTGCGAAGTTAAGAATTTCGATCCGAGTGAATACCTCGAAAAGAAAGAGGTTCATAAGCACGACATGTACGCACAATTTGCATATGTTGCTGCAGCTCAAGCCATTAAACACTCCGGGCTTGATCTTGAAAAAATTGATAAAGATGAATGTGGTGTCATCTGGGGAGCAGGAATAGGTGGTTTGAATACTTTTTTACAGGTTGTGACTGAGTATAACCAAATGCCTGAAAATCCCCGTTTTTCCCCCTTCTTTATCCCAAAAATGATTGCCAATATGGCCAGTGGAAATATCGCATTAAAATACGGTTTCCGCGGACCAACGATTACCACTGTTACTGCTTGTGCATCTGCAACTCATGCAATGATTGATGCGGCAACCTATATTCGTCTTGGAAAAGCAAATATTTTTATTGCAGGGGGTTCTGAATCGGCTATCAACGAAGCTGGTGTAGGAGGTTTTAACGCGATGCGTGCCTTATCTACCCGCAACGATGATCCGAAGACAGCTTCAAGACCTTTTGACGTTGGTCGTGACGGTTTCGTTATGGCAGAAGGTGCTGGCGCAATAATACTCGAGGAGTATGAACATGCCGTTAAGCGTGGTGCAACAATCTATGCCGAATTGGTTGGGATTGGAATGTCAACAGATGCTTATCACATGACAGCCCCCGATCCGGAAGGTGGTGGTGCAGCCCTTGTGATGAGAAGAGCGTTGGAAGACGCAGGCTTGAAACCCACGGATATTGACTATATCAATGTTCATGGAACTTCAACGGGTCTGGGCGATATCGCCGAACCAAAAGCAATCAAAAAGGTATTTGGTGATCACATCTACAATGTCAGCATTAGTGCAACCAAATCAATGACAGGTCACTTACTGGGTGCTGCCGGAGCAGTTGAGGCTATCGCTTCGATTCTGGCCATGAGGGATAGTATTGTTCCTCCAACAATCAACCAGTTTGAACTTGACCCTGAAATTGATCCAAGAATTGATTTTACATTCAATAAAGCTAAAAAACGCGAGCTCAACTATGTTATGAGTAACACTTTTGGGTTTGGCGGTCATAATGGAACTGTAATCTTTAAAAAACTTTCTTAGTAAAGTGTTACGAGATTTAAGGTATCAAATAAAACTCTTTTCTTCTCCAAGAAAAGAGTTTTATGCTTTTTTAAAAGCAACAACAGGCTTTAGCCCGCTAAAGCTAAGACTTTATGATCTGGCTTTCATCCACAGATCTGCCTCGTCTACCGACCTGATGGGCCAACCTATGAATAATGAACGGCTCGAATACCTGGGAGACGCCGTTTTGGGAGCCATTGTCGCTGAATATCTGTACAACCGTTTCCCACGAAAAGACGAAGGATTCCTTACCCAGATGCGTTCACGAATCGTAAACAGAAGTTTCCTTACCCAATTGACCTTTAAACTTGGACTGAACCGCTTTATCAATTCCAATACCAATTCAGTTAACGATTCAAGTCATATTTTTGGCGATGTCTTCGAAGCGTTTATAGGCGCCGTTTACCTCGACACGGGGTACCAGGGGGCCAAACAGTTTGTCATAAAAAAGGTGTTATCTGTCCATGTAGACATTGAAGACCTGGAGCGAAGTGACAATAACTATAAAAGCCAGCTGATCGAATGGGGTCAAAAGAACAAGAGAGAGGTTGAATTCGACACCCATGAAAATCCCGACAGCAGTCACCAGGCACTTCCATTCATCTCGGTGATTCGCATCGACGGACAGATCGTAGGCAAAGGGGGTGGATATTCAAAAAAGGAGGCGCAGCAAAATTCGGCTTGTAAGGCACTGATATTTCTTAAAATCGGCGATTGTTCATAAAAATTAATCCATTAAGTAAGAAAACAAATTTCTTCTTTTAAGTTCCTAAGTTAAATAATGTTAAGGAGAACTGCCCGCTTCCATTAATAGCTATATCTTTGTTTCGATGAGTAGAAGAATGATATATACCTTAAGTGTGGCCATGGCTCTTGCAGCCATTTTTTTGATTGTCGTCCAGATGATGACCATCAAGCATACTGCTGACCTACAGGAAAAGAATTTCAGAACTCAAATTTACAAAGCCTTACAAGATGTTACTGATGCGCTGGATATGGCTGAGATCAATCAGTTTTACGCGATTGATGCCGACCAAAGCGAATCTCCGTTAAATTCATCAGGGATATTCCCCAACTCAGACCGCATTCCCCCACTAGGTACACTGGAGCAGAGCGGCGAAATCTTAATCTCCCAAAAATTCACGGCGCCCAATGGTAGAGGAGGGACAAATGATCATTCGAATTTCTTTTCACAGGTTGAAATTCAAAGCTTTCAGCACGGCTATAATCGAAAAAGTGCACAGGACGAACAAAAGCTCAGGTATCGGGTATTTATGAGAGAGCGTGCTGAAATGCCTTTATCCTTGCGTTTTCAGCCTGAACTTTTAGCCATTGCCCTGGACTCTGCGCTAAAACGAAATGATATTTTACTCGATTATAAATTTACTATTTTAACTCAGATCGACGGTAAAAGTACCCCTATCATGGGGAGCAAGGACTACAAACCGGGCAAGAGGACCAAACTCTATAAACGATTATTATTGGCAGATGATGAACCCATTAAACCCAATTACCTGTGCGTCTATTTTCCCGATCAAAACAATAACTTCTTCAAATCAACCTCCTTCCTGGTTTTCCCTTCGTTGATACTGACCTTGATGATCATCGGCATTTTCATTGTAACCCTGCAGATAATACTGCGTCAAAAGAAAATATCCCAAATCAAGAATGATTTCATCAACAACATGACCCATGAGCTCAAAACGCCGATCTCAACGATCTCACTTGCTTCACAGATGCTTAGAGATTCTTCTGTTTCCCTTTCGGCCTCAACGGTTGATCATATTTCCGGCGTGATTTTTGATGAGAGTAAGCGGTTGAGCAACCAGGTTGAAAAGGTGTTACAAATGGCTGTTTTCAATGAGGGGCGTCTGAAATTAAAGTTCTCACAAATTGATTTAAACAAATTGGCAGAGACAGTCGCCTCCAACTTCGAAATAAGGGTTTCAAACGAAAACGGAGAATTGAAGACCGATTTAATGGCCGAAAATCCGTTTATCAGGGGTGATGAGGTCCATATCACTAATGTAATCTTCAATTTACTGGACAATGCAGTAAAATACAGCAAGGCTACACCAATGATTGAGCTTTCGACCGAAAACAGAAATGGATGGGCTATCGTTCAAATTAAAGATCATGGAATTGGAATTCCCAAAGAGCACCAGGCGCAGATTTTCGAACGCTTTTATCGTGTTCCTACAGGGAATATCCACAACGTAAAAGGTTTTGGACTTGGATTGTCGTATGTAAAACGAATCGTTGATGTTCACAACGGTAAAATAAAAGTTGACAGTACCTTAGGGAAAGGTACCCGATTCAGATTATATTTCCCATTAAAACAAAGTCAGAATTATGGAAAAGAGGACTAAAGTGATTCTCGCAGAGGATGATGAAAATCTTGGGCTATTGCTCAGAGAATATCTGATTGCCAAAGGTTATGATACCGACTTATACCCTGATGGAGAAGCCGCTTATAAAGGGTTTCAGAAAGGTCAATACGATCTTTGCATCTTTGATGTAATGATGCCAAAGAAAGATGGTTTCACCCTGGCAAAAGACGTCAGAATGCTTAATTCGGACATCCCCATTATTTTTCTTACCGCCAAAAGCATGAAGGATGATGTGATTGAAGGATTTAAAATCGGCGCTGACGATTATATGACAAAACCCTTCAGCATGGAGGAGTTGTTATTCAGGCTTGAAGCAATTTTACGCAGAACCAGCGGGGAAGGCGACAACTCTCAGACAGTCTTTAAACTCGGCCGTTTTATCTTTGATGCCCGGAAACAGACGCTTTCTGATGCCAATGACAATACAAAATTGACAACAAAAGAGTCTGACTTACTTAAATTGCTGTGCGTTAATGCCAATAAAATCCTGGAGCGAAATTTTGCGCTCAAGACTATCTGGGTAGACGATAACTACTTCAATGCCAGAAGTATGGATGTATATATTACCAAGCTTAGAAAGCATTTGAAAGCGGAAGAGGGGATTGAAATCATCAATGTCCACGGTAAAGGGTATAAGCTGATTATTTGATCGGCAGAAACCAGAAAGAAAAAGAAAATCCCGGATCTCAAAGCCCGGGATTTTTACTTCTTACTTATAAAATCATCCTATCTGGTTTTCAATGGACCATTGTCAAATTGCCAAGACAAATTTTCAAATTGCCAAATTTTCAAATTAGCACATTAGCATATTAATCTTACTTTTCCTGTAAACCTATCTCAGGACAAGACAAATTTTCAAATTGCCAAATTTTCAAATTAGCACATTAGCACATTAACCAATTAGCACATTAACCAATTAGCACATTAATTAAACCAACCCCTGCGCCAGCATCGCCTCCGCAACTTTCACGAAACCGCCCACATTGGCACCCTTGACATAATTGATATAATCGCCTGATTTTCCATGTTTTGTGCACGTATTGTGAATATCCTGCATAATGAGGTGAAGCCGTTTGTCGACCTCTTCACTGGTCCAGTTATAGCGCATGCTGTTTTGCGACATCTCCAATCCTGAAACAGCAACCCCTCCGGCATTTACAGCCTTTCCGGGAGCAAAGATGAATTTATTGTTTACGAAATAGTTCACCGCACCTGAAGTGCAACCCATGTTGGAGACTTCGGCAACCAACATACAGCCATTCTCCATTAATTTCCGGGCATCTTCTTCGTCGAGCTCATTTTGGGTTGCACAAGGTAGCGCGATATCCACTTTAGCGTCCCAGGGTTTTGCATCGGGAAAAAACTGAACTCCAAACTCTTCGGCATAAGGAGCCACAATGTCATTGTTACTTTCGCGCAATTCAAGCAGATAATCGACCTTAGCGCCGGTGATGCCATCCGGATCGTAGATATATCCGTCCGGACCTGAAACTGTTACAACCTTCCCACCCAATTCATTGATCTTGGATATTGCCCCCCAGGCGACATTCCCGAAGCCCGAAACACTGAAAACCTTACCCTTAACCTCCTGCCCCATCTCCCTGAGCATATGTTGCACAAAATAAACGGCGCCATAACCTGTTGCCTCCGGACGGATCAATGAACCGCCCCAACCAAGTCCCTTCCCGGTCAGAACACCGGTAAACTCATTTCTAATTCTTTTATATTGTCCAAAAAGGTAACCAATCTCGCGTCCTCCAACACCGATATCCCCGGCAGGGACATCCGTATTGGGTCCGATATGACGAAACAGTTCAGTCATAAACGACTGACAGAACCTCATAATCTCATTATCACTACGTCCCTTGGCACTGAAATCGGAGCCCCCTTTACCGCCACCCATAGGAAGTGTTGTAAGACTGTTTTTAAAGGTCTGCTCAAACCCAAGAAACTTTAAAATACTTAAAGTGACGCTTCGGTGAAACCGCAGACCACCTTTATATGGTCCTAATGCACTATTAAATTCAACGCGATAACCACGGTTAATCTCAACCTCTCCCTTATCATTACTCCAGGGAACGCGGAACATAATTGTCCGCTCAGGCTCAACCATCCGTTCAAGAATTTTGGCCTGTTTATAGCGCGGATTAGCATCGTAAACATCCCAAACAGATTCAACAACTTCCAAAACAGCCTGGTGAAACTCAGTTTCTCCAGGTGTACGGGCTTTGAGCCCTTCCATAAAACTATCTATTCCGGCATTCATCTTTTAATTTTGTTTAAGTTTTTGTTCAATCAAATACATCCCTTGGTCAATCGAAGCGTCATTTTAAATCCATTCAAATTTACAGATTTCTTTTGCATCCTAATTAAAAAGGATATAAATCAACATAGTAGCATATCCCTATATTTCAATGCTTTACATCATAATAAATAGTGTTTTCTGTCATGTTTTTAAAATTTATGATTTATGTCAGAATTGATAACGCTTAAATATAGCCTTTCTATAGGGTTATCTGAAATTTGAACCGAGCGCTGAATAAGTGCAGCTTTTAAAAGATTTCTCCATGAATCAACCCTTTAGAAACTATTTTTTGCACAAAACTTTCCAGTTAACGGAGATGAGAGCGAATAAAGCGTTAATTTCGCCCTTTAATTGAAAATGAACAAATAAGCACGCGAGAGATGGATTACAATTTCAAAGAGATTGAAAATAAATGGCAGCAATACTGGGCTGAAAACAATACTTTTAAAACAGAGATAGATCATTCGAAACCCAAATTCTATTGTCTTGACATGTTCCCCTACCCCTCAGGAGCAGGCTTGCATGTTGGACATCCTGAAGGTTATACTGCTACAGATATTATTTGCAGGTTCAAAAGGGCAAATGGATTCAATGTGCTTCACCCCATGGGATGGGATGCTTTCGGTTTACCCGCAGAGCAGTATGCGATTCAGACGGGGACTCACCCAGCCATTACAACTCAGAAGAACTGTGACACCTTTCGCCGCCAGATTCAATCATTAGGATTAAGTTATGACTGGGAGCGCGAGATCAACACAACCGACCCCGGTTACTTTAAATGGACCCAATGGATCTTTATCCGTCTGTTTAACACCTGGTTTGACACGGAACAAAATAAAGGGAGACACATCAGCGAACTTCCGGTTCCGGAAGATATTCAGGCGCAGGGAAGTGATGCAATTCAGAATTATATTGGCAGTAAACGACTCGCTTATTACGATAATGCGCAGGTGTGGTATTGCCGCAATTGCAAAACAGTATGCGCTAACGAAGAGGTTCTCAACGATGGATCGCATGAAAAATGCGGCACGAAGGAAGTTGAACGCAGATTCTTAAAGCAATGGATGTTGCGCATACCACATTACGCCGAACGGCTGCTTGACGGGTTGGATCAACTCGACTGGCCTGAAGGGGTCAAGGATATGCAGCGCAACTGGATTGGCCGCTCGACCGGTGCAGAGGTCGATTTTAAAATCGATGGGCTGGACAAGAACCTGCGGGTCTATACTACCCGTCCCGACACCTTATTCGGTGCTACCTATATGGTCGTTGCACCTGAACACGAACTGGTCAATGAGATAACTACACCCGATCAACATGAGGCTGTGAGGAGTTATGTCCTTGGAGCAGCATTAAAAAGCGATCTCGACAGAACCGATCTTGCCAAGGGGAAAAGCGGTGTTTTCACAGGAAGATATGCGATCAATCCGATCAACGGAACCAAAATCCAGATCTGGGTAGCTGACTATGTATTAATGGGTTATGGAACAGGCGCTATTATGGCGGTACCTGCTCATGATACCCGCGACTTTGAATTCGCCCAGACATTCGATATCCCAATCATCTGTATCCTCGATCCTAAAAACGCACCTGAGGAAGTACGTAATCAAGTACTTAATGGTGAAGCTTGCTGGACGGAAGACGGAGCTTATATCAACTCATCCAACAAAGAGGTTGGAATTGATATCAACGGACTTTCAAAAGAAGAGGGAATTGCCACTGTAACCAATTGGCTCGAATCAAATAATCTTGGGAAAGCGACAATAAACTATAAATTGCGCGATTGGTTATTCAGTCGTCAACGCTATTGGGGAGAGCCCTTCCCGGTAATTCACTGGGAGGATGGAGAAGTGAGTGTGCTGGATGACAGCGAATTGCCACTGCCACTGCCTGAAGTTGAAAAATATATGCCGGGTGAAACGGGTGAATCACCCCTTTCCAATGCGGGAGACTGGCTGATTGTCACCGACAAGAACGGACGCAAAGGGCGTCGCGAGACCAATACAATGCCTCAATGGGCCGGCTCCTGCTGGTATTATCTGCGGTTTACCGATCCCACAAACAATGGTGAGCCATTCAGTAAAGTGGCTGAAAACTACTGGATGCCTGTCGATCTGTATGTTGGTGGTGCAGAACATGCCGTTTTGCATCTGCTCTACAGCCGGTTCTGGCACAAGGTCCTGTTTGATCTGGGTATTGTCTCCACCAATGAGCCTTTCCAAAAACTGTTTAATCAGGGGATGATCCTTGCCTTTGCCTACGAAACAGCTTCCGGTTCAAAGGTCCCCTCTGATCAGGTTGAAGAACGTGAAGGAAAATACTTCAGCACAGTAACAGGTGAAGAACTTCACCAGATTGTGGCGAAGATGTCGAAATCGTTGAAAAATGTGGTAAATCCCGACGATGTTGTGATTAATTACGGTGCCGATTCCTTGCGTCTTTTCGAGATGTTTATCGGTCCGCTTGATGCGACAAAGCCGTGGACCGAAAACGGAGTAAAAGGGGTTTACAATTTTCTGCGCAGGGTTGTTGCCTTCTTCGGTGAAAAGAGCAATATTGCCGAAGGGGAAGAGAGCAAGGAGACGTTGAAAATACTTCACCAGACCATTCGCAAGGTGAGTGACGATATACGGGACATGAAATTCAATACCGCTGTCTCACAGATGATGGTCTTCACAAACCATTGTTATAAAGCTGGTAAGGTAAACCATCAGACTGCTGTTACTTTCATTCAGGTTCTGGCCCCCTTTGCACCGCACGTTGCAGAGGAGTTGTGGGAACTTTATGGAAACACCTCAGTTTTGAGTTTCCATCCATGGCCGCTATTTAATGAAGCTTATCTTACAGAAGACACCTTTGAATATCCGGTTTCGTTCAATGGCAAGGTTAGGTTTAAAATTGCGTTGCCTGTTGATATGCCATCGGCTGAAATCGAAAAAGCGGTGCTTACACACGATCATACCGATAAATGGATTGAAGGTAAATCGATTGCAAAAATTATAATTGTAACGAATAAGATTGTTAATGTTGTTGTGAAATAACACATTAATATCAAATATTGAAAAGCCGGCCTTTGTTAGACCGGCTTTTTTGTGTCTGTTAATTATACAATATTCTAATTGGATGGAATGAATTCCATCCCTAAAAGATACCCCGAGCCTACTGATCTGGGTAGAACACGAAATAGGCAAGCATTTATAATCTGAAGCAATAATTTAGATAATTTCAAGTTCTTTTAGGTCCTCAATCGGTTTGATTTTACCAGCTCTCATCTCTTTGATGGCTGTTTTGACTTCCTTATAGGTTTCAACATCCTCTATTTTAACTGTACCTTCTTTTGCTAATTCATTGATAAGCCCAAAAAGCTGTTTCCCCTTATCTGTACGTGTATTAATTCTTATTATTAGTGTTTCCATATCAATTTATTTTAAAACAAAGTTAGCAAAAAGTAAACTACATTATTCCGGGTTCATCCTTCAAAATAATATTAAGGACCCAGGATTGGTCACTGATCCGGGCAGGAACTTATCCGGTCTCATCGAAAATAAACGGCATCCCGTCGAAATAATTTAGGAGCTGAATAAAAACAACTTAACTTCGTTTCGTAAATCAATAAAAACCAACTATTATGAAGCGAAAATTATGGCTTTCAACAGGATTGTTGCTTCTCTTCTTCGGCTGCGACAATTTTTATATGATCTGCTCGCTGAACCCGTATTATGTCGAAAAAAGCATAATCCTTACACCTGCTATTGAGGGTTCATGGTTTGCTAAACCGGCAAAGTCCATAGAAAATTCCTCCAATTCGGAAAGCTCAAAAGTATGGGCTCTTGCCGACACCACCTCAACATGGACAATAAAACGTTTTATATCCAAACAGGTCGTTAAAACCAGAAAAGGGCAAGACTCAACCACGTACAAGCCTGAAAATTTTTACATCGCAAAATTGGTCAGTTCTTCAGACTCTGTGATTTACGAATTTAAGGTGGTATTGTTTACTGTAAAAAACAGACTCTATGCCGATTTTATTCCAAATGCCAAGGAGGATTTGATCAAGAGCAGACTTGCATCCAATAGTTTCTTTGAAATGCATACCCTGGCCCGTCTGAAGATTAACCAAAACAAAGCAGAACTTTCATGGCTGGGAGCCAACTGCATGAAGGAGATGATCGAAAAGAAGCGGGTTCGTGTAAACTATCAGTATGTGCTGCAAGCAGGCAGATTTTTGCTCACTGCCTCCTCAGAGGATCTGACCAGAATGATTGAACGGTACGCCGATCAGCCACGGTTTATTGATTGGGATTTACAGGCAGCAAGATTAAATTTCACACGTTTAAATTAACAAAGCCATGAATGCACAACTATTAAATAGTTATCGCGGAACCTTACTCCACATACTTTTCTGGATCGTCTCTTTTAATCTCTTTAATGCATTCTTTTGCCGTGGGATTGAGTCGGGATTTATTTTGGATGGTTTCGAATTATCAGGATGGTACATCTTGCTCATCAGCAATATAATTATCGCACTTATCCTGTTCCCGTTTATCTGGTTTGTAAAACACATTCAGATCTGGATAAAACGAAGCGTAACAATCGTACTAATTCTTGTTATTGGATGGTCTGCTATCCTGAGTATTCTACCCAAACAAGAAAATCTCATTGTCCCGATTATCCTGATGTTCTTTCTTGACAACTTCCTGTATGTCTTAATCTTTCATATCACGATTATCGCAGCTGTCTATATCAATACTAAAATTTTAATTCGCAGTTATTTATCGCAGGGAAAATTCGCGACTTACCTGGTTCTTGCCCTCGGACTGGCAATTATTGCAGGGTTAATGAATTACGCCTTATTTAATTTGATCATCGACAAGATATTTCCTCAGCTTTTCTACATCTCGTGGTTCAGGATCTGGGAGCTTATCCTGATCATAATCGGGTATCTGGCCGTTACAACAATCGCTTTTCTATTGTGGCAATATGGTCAGATGCTAATTGTCAATCGTGAAAAAGCACGGAACGAACTTTCGGCCCTGAAAGCACAGATCAATCCACATTTTCTTTTCAACAACCTCAATACGATTTACGCCCTTGCGGATAAAAGTGACCCAAGGACCAAGGAGGTAATCCTTCAATTATCAGACTTTCTGAGATATGTACTGTATGACACTTCTGCCGAAAAAATCGATCTGGAGAAAGAGGTTGATATTATTAAAACCTATATCGGGTTGCAAAAAGAGCGGATAACCAAAAATACAACTGAAGTCATCCTTAACACCGAAGGTGATTTTTCAGGTGCCAAAATTGCCCCGTTACTTTTGCTTCCACTGGCCGAAAACTGTTTCAAACATGGAGTAGGAAAAAGCAGGGGGACCATAGAGATTACGATTAAGTATGCGGGAAAACAACTGTACTTCTCTACCAGAAACACCATTGAACGGCGCGAAAATCCGTTAAATCATGCTGAAGGAGGTATCGGAATTCTAAATGTAGAAAAAAGATTAAATTTGTTGTATCCCAATAAACATCTGCTAACCTTTGTCGAAGAAGGGGGGCTTTTTATCGTTGAGATGACAATCGGGTTAGATTAATCGCTATGATCTTAAAATGCATTGTTATTGAAGATGAACCTGCGGCAAGGGAGATACTGCAACGCAATATTTCCCAATGCCCCGAACTGGTATGCTCTGGATTATTTGAAGATCCTTTTTCGGCACAAACATTTCTGGATCAGCATACTGTTGATTTAATCTTCCTGGATATCAATCTCCCGGGAATGTCAGGAATCAGTTTTTTACGCGCACTTCTTAAGCCTCCACTTACTATATTCACAACTGCCTACCCGCAATATGCCGTCGATGGGTTTGATCTTGAAGTCGTTGATTTTCTGCTTAAACCATTTTCCTTTGAACGGTTTTACAAGGCTGTAAATAAGGCAAAAGAACGACTATTACCCAAACCGGAGATATTTTCTTCAAGCAAAATCACCGTAAAGGCAGACAAAAGAATCTATCAGATTGACCTTGATGAACTCCTCTACATAGAATCATGCGGAGATTACACCTCTGTTTTCTGCTCCGATAAAAAGCTTGTCACTCATGAGACCCTAAAAAGCTGGGAGGAGAAACTTCTGGGTCACTCCTTTCAGAAAATACACCGTTCCACATTAATAAACCTCCAAAAAATCGATCACATCGACGGAAATCTGGCGATTATCGGAAAGCATAAAGTGATCATATCTGAGGCATACCGCGAGCAGCTGATTACCCGGCTAAATGGACGGAACATAACCAGAATTGGGTGATATTAGGCTATTAGGGGTTTAGGCTATTAGGCTGTAGGCTATTAGGCTGTAGGCTAATAGGATAGAGATTGTTTCGTGGCCAAGACCTTACTCCCGCTTATTACTACTATAATCCTAAAAGCCTAATTGCCTATTGCCTCCTCTCATGATAAAGCTTAAATTTACCAACTAAAACAGAGCGGATGATTGAAATTTGTGCGATAGCTTCAGGGAGTAATGGGAATTGCTACTACATTGGAAATAAAGAAGATGCAATTCTTGTTGATGCCGGTATAAATTGCAAACAGATCCTGACAAGAATGAGATCAAAGGGACTTATTCCATCAAAACTCAGAGCGATATTCATCACACACGAACATAACGATCATGTATGTGGTGCCCGGGTACTTGCAAAAAAACTGGATATTCCGGTATATATGACAAAGGGAACCTATCAGGCACTCTATCTTACCAACAAACCTGATGCGGTTAGATTTGTGGAACCGAATCAACCGGTAATGCTAATCCCATTTATTGTCCATCCCATATTAAAAAACCACGATGCGAAAGAACCTACTTCTTTTCGAATCGAATATCAGGGAATAAATATTGGCGTATTTACCGATATTGGTTCTCCGTGTAACAATGTCACCTCCCATCTGAAGGTGTGTCATGCCCTCTTTCTGGAGACTAATTATGATGAAAAAATGCTTTGGGAAGGATCTTACCCGCAGCATCTGAAACAACGGGTTGCCTCAGATGTTGGCCATTTATCGAACAATCAGGCAGTAGAGTTGTTGACCGGCCATGCGGGTCCCGATCTAAAATGGGTATTGCTCAGTCACCTTTCGGGAGAAAACAATACTCCTCAAATTGCCTATGAGGCGATGAAGCATCTTGAAGAGCGATTCAATCTGGTAGTTACCTCGAGAAAACAACCCACTGAGGTGATCACACTTAACTTATTATAAACAATAAAGAGTCTAATTCGTTTCTTGTAAAAGCATAAACTCTGATTAAGATGAAGATTCTGATTCTGATTATTTCCACTATTTTTATTTTGTTCCTTATTCTACAATCCTTTACAATTATGTCAACCCAAAAAACTGAATTACAAAAATACAGTGTTGTGCATTCAGAAGAGGAGTTTGAAATCCGCTTTTATCCCGCTGCAACCTTTGCAACAATCAAATCGGAGGCGAAAACCTACAGGGAG
>CAIVCR010000059.1 GCA_903904515.1 uncultured Bacteroidia bacterium | reverse complement strand
AGAGCGAGCAAAACAAGGAAAACAACGAGAAATAAACGGTTTTTCATAAGGGTCAATTAATTCGGGTAATGAAAATGGAATTACAACTATTCCGCTGATCAAAATTAATTAATTTCTTTAATTTTAGGTGATTAAATACCATGGCTATGAAAAGAAGAAATTTTATTTCGAATAATTTGGTGCTAAGTGCGATGATACCCGCTTCATATCTCTCACTGGGCTTTTCTTCACAAAAGTCTGAACATCCTTTTTTGACACAGGAGGAGGTAATTATCGAAAAAGTAGCGGAAGACAAACCGCACAAAGGGAAAGTACTGGCTGTGATACAGCCACACTGTGACGACATTCCGATTTATGCTGCCGGAACCGTTGCCAAACTTATCTATGAAGGATATACCGGCTACCTGATCCGGACTTCCAATGATGAAGCTGCGGGAGCAGGTGCCACTTCGGGAGAACGATTTCTGAATAATGAACGCGATAATGCAGAGGTTGCAAGGGTGCTGGGACTTAAGAAATGTTATGATCTGAATTATGCCAATCACCGGATGGATGAATATAACATTCAGGAGATCAAAGGGAGGCTTATCTTCCTGTTCAGGCTTCTTCAGGTGGATACGCTGATCTGCTATGATCCGTGGGGAATATATGAGGAAAATCCCGATCATTATGTAACGGCAAAAGCTGTGGAAGCGGCAAGGTGGATGTCGGGAATGAGCTCTGATTATCCCGAGCACCTTGAGGTCGTAAAACCACATACTGTTAAGGAGATGTATTATTTTGCGAGAGGTCCGCAGATCGTCAACAGGGTTGTGGATATCAGCCGGTTTGTGGATATCAAGGTTGCAAGTAACCTGGTGTGTAAAACACAGGGGCCCGGAGGAGATTCAGGTTCTAATCTGAGGAAAAAACTTGCAGCCGAGGGTAAAAAGCTTCCCCTTTTGGGAGATGATGATAAAACAGCCAATTTCAATTATACGAGGGAGTTTGTTCTGGAGCAAGACCGGATAAATGGCGCAAAATATGGTCTTGAATGGGCTGAATGTTTTCACTATATAGGTCCTGCTCCCTCGGGTCTGGATACCTATATTCAGAAAAATGCCGTATCTCTGTAGTAATAGAAATCCCGGACCCGGCAAAATATGGAATAAAAAATACGATAAAAACACATAATCTCAAAGTGAAAACAGGTGCTTTTATCGTATAAGTTTCAGTAATCCGGAGAGCTATTTTATTGCAATTACTGCACTTGAGGGTCCGGTCAATGGTAATATCCGTGTTTCCTTAAACCCAGCCTCTCTGGCGAATGCATCAAAATCTGAGGCTGTAAAATCATACCCATCAGCAGTTTCAATCAGCATATTAAGTGACATCATCAACCCAAACGTGTTTTCACGTCTTTCATTATCAATTATATTTTCGATAACGATAAGGGCTCCTCCCTGAGGCAGAGCATCATATGCCTTACTGATGAGCTCTTTTTTGGTGGCTGTACCCCAATCATGCAGAATATTCCCCATGGTAATAACATCAGCTTTTGGAAAGGTATCCTTAAAAAAATCGCCCGCCTTTACAACTATCCTATCTGCCAATCCCATCTTGCTTACATTTTCCAGCGCAATAGGACAAACAGGAGGAAGATCAAAAGAGGTGCATTTCATATGAAGATTATGTGCTGCTACATGAGAGGATAACTGAGCTCCTGCCCCCCCGATATCACACAATGTTTCGTAAGCTGAAAAATCAAACTGCGTAGCCAGGGCAATAAAATTACCAGCCTGAACGCCACCCATTGCATTTACGAATTCGCGGGTCTTGTCATGATCCAAATAAAGTTCTTCAAACAGCGTTAATCTTCCGGTTCTGATCTCGTTTTGAGGTAACCCGGTTTTTAAACCCTCCTCGAGGAAATTCCAAAAAGGATAGAGCCTATTATTTGCCATCTCTAAAAATCCCCCGATATAGGTAGGCTTATTATTGTCGAGAAAGAGATCAGTATCCGGAGAGTTAGAATAAACGGCATTCTCTTTATTTCCTGTTCTCTGTAAAAAACCTAATGCCACTAAGGTATCGAAGAAATCGTATAATCCTCTTTCCTGCAGACCCAATAAATGTTTGAGTTCATGACCTGTTGATGGTTTTGCAGCCAAATGGGAGAAAACTTCCAGCTTCACAGCTGTCAGTAGTGTTTTTGAAGCCCAAAATGCCATGCCCACTTGCATAATGTGAGATGGGTCAATTTTCTTTACTTCTTGTACCTGAGATTGTTTTAGAACTTCCATAATTTGTAAATTTTATTGCATTAATAAGTTAGTTGTACGGATTATTGGGGATAATCCTAATCAAGACATCATGCAGGAGATTTTCCGCAGCAGCAATTGTTTCGATTCATAAAAAGACTAATCTGTCTTTTATTCTTAAACGTATTGATACTAAAAATGTTCAATCAGTTATCCTCAATTTCTGATTTCAACTTCTTGAATACTATATCCGAATAAAGCAAACACACAAAACATGCTAATAAAAGGCTTTTTTTCTATATCCTAAGACATGATTAGGATATACCGGCAAAATAATGACGGCCAAAAGCAGAGATAGATAAAATTAATTGTTGTGACAATTTCACTAAACATAAAACGGCGGGGAGAAAAACACAGGTCACGTTCAGAACACGCATAACCAGTCAACTTTCCATGGAGATTCGGAGAGGTATAGAATTGGAAATTTTAATGGAATGATTTCGGCCGGGGAATTATCCGGGCGAATACGCTTTATGAAATTATTCGAACATCCAGGATAAGACAAGAGAAAGAGGAGGTCCGACAAACCAAAATCAAGAATAGATCGAATCAGCGATCTTTTAGTCAGACAGCTTATTTCTCCACTGAATATCTTTTCTTATACCCCTGCCAGGTCTTAAACGACTGATTAAGTGTTTTAAATACATCACCTTTGAGGTTATAGCACTGTAATCCGATCGGTCCGCAATACCCATTATCCATTAATAATTTCACAAACCGGTAAGTGTCAAAAGATCCCTGTCCCAACGGCTGGATCAAACGATCCCAATCCAAATGCTGAGTATCCCCGTCATCTGCCCCGCAAATATTAACAGCGAATAACTTCGGTGCATATTTTTTAATCTTCTCTTCAATGCCGGCCGACCCTTCTACCTTTAGCAAATGACAGAGGTTAATTACTGACCCATAATTCTTCCGTCCAACCAATTCTGCCAGTTTAAAACTATGGGCCGCTGTCTCACAATAAAATGAAAGGTGCGGATAGGCGCATAACTTAACGTTAAAACCTGCCGCATAGTCAGAGAGTTCACGCAAGATCGCTGCAACAACCTGGTCACCGTTTTCTTTGTCATTCATAAACGTTTTACTGTGAATATGAAAATAGATTACTGCCCCTTTTTCTGAAGCTTTGATTATTGCTTTAATCTCATCAATGGAACGATTTTCAGTTTTGCCATCAGCTTCGAAATTAAGAGGGACATAATTTACCGGCATCTTAAGGCCCTCCTTTTGTAAAGCGAGCTGAAGTTCCTTATAATTCTGATCTCCAAATCCCTCTAAGCCATCATACCCAATTGATTTCAATAATCTTGCCTTTTCCATGGCAGTTTTGGGGGAGTCAGTGAATCCATCAAGCGTATTTTGGGCGTAGAAAACAGTGTTGATTTTTTTCTTTGCGATAACTGAATAAGACAAAAAAATCAAAACAAGAATGACAAATATTCTGAATTTCATTTATTCATATATTAATTAGTAATTATAATCGGGGCAAATTTTGGAATAGCTCCATTTCTCCCTCATCGTTCTCCGTTTTAATTTATCTGCATCAGGATTATTGATAAACTTTTCGTTCGAAGTATCCCACTCCAATTTTTTATTGAGTTTAAGCGCTATATTTCCAAGATGTAAAAGTGAACTGGTCCGGTGGCCAGTTTCAGCAGTATAAATAGCTTTTCGTCCCTCTTTAATGCTTTGGAGGAAGTCGACAAATTCATCATTTGCAGTTGGCAATGCAACTTTTTTCGTTGTCAGATCAAATATTTTTTCGTTGCTGCCTGTTAATTTGGTGGTCCAACCCATCGATTCCACCCACTCCTCTTCGCCTTCAAGCCTGATGGAGGCATTACCGGATTTTATCCTCATCGTCAGATTGTTTGCATATTTATACCGCAAATCAAATTGACAGGCTGTATTAAAGATCCCATCATTGTAAAATCGTGTTTCACCGAACGGGGTAACCTCAGTTGGACCGCTGAGATCATTACCTGAAGCTAGCTGTGCAGTATCGCAAAAGTGGGCTCCCCAGTCAGTCAATACCCCTCCCGAGAAAGCATCATACCATCTGAAATTGTAAAAGGTCCGTGCAAAAATATATGGAATTTCAGGTGCAGGGCCCAGAAATAAATCGAAGTCAAGGTCCTTTGGAGGTGCCGTAACTTCAAGACCCTCCTTGGGCAATTCGGGCGTAGGAACTGAAATTTCGATATGCTTAAGTTTGCCTAACCTGCCGTTTAAGGCAACTTCGGCCATCTGATGATACACAGGTTCAAACCTGTCCTCCACCGATACCTGATAAGCAACGCCTGTTTTATGGATAACATCACACAACAGCCGACCTTCGTCAATGGTCAGTGTCGGCTTCTCGCAACAGACATGCTTCCCTTTCAATGCCGCCATAATGGTAATGGGAACATGCCAGTGGTCAGGCGTTGAGATTTGCACGGCATCTATGGATTTGTCTTCCAGAAGCTCCCTGAAATCCTGATAAGCCTTGCAATCATTTGTTTTATAGCTATTGTCAGTGAGATTTTTTGCACTCGTTGCCCGACTCATACTAACATCGCAAACTGCCACAACCCGGCACAGCTCAGGGTATTTGAGATAGTGCCGCAGGTTCCGCTCAACCCCCTGCGAACCAACACCAATCATTCCGATGGTTATCAGCTCGTTCATATGTTTTCCGTTACAACCTGAGTGTAATGGGATAATTGATGCCCCTGCAGCTGCAATACCTGCATTTCTAAGAAAAGTTCTTCTGTCCATAATTTAATTTGTGTAGGGTTGTATCTACTCCGAAAAGTCTTTTTTTTGCCACAAAGGCTCTAAGTCTCAAAGCTTCACTAAGAGTATAATGCTAAATTTTAATACTTTGTGCAACTTGGTGTCTTGTGGACCTGGTGGCAATTTGTTTTTTTATGACTTTTCGGAGTAGACTAAGGGTTAAAAATTTACATGAAAATTATTATAACTCCCTGATCCAGATATTCCTGTAACTAACCTTGCTTTTGTGCTCCTGCAATAACAGGGGGAGCTTTCCCGGATGGGCCTTATATTCAGTAAAGTCATTATGAGTGGTTGGGGCTTTGATTGCCACGTGATTTTGGATTAATACACCGTTTTGAAACACGGTGATAAAGGCTGGCGAGTCAAGTGAAAGGTCTGATTTAAAACGCGGAGCGGTGAACACAATATCATAACTTTGCCATGTTCCGGCAGGAAAACAAGCATTAACCAAAGGAGCGTATTGCTTGTAGATACTTCCCGCTTGTCCGTTATAATATATTTTGTGCTCATCGTTATAGGAAGAATAAATCTGGACTTCGTACAACCCCATAAGATATATACCGGAGTTTCCAAAATTCAGTGCACTTTGAACTTCATTTTCGGGGATTTTCCATTCGATGTGCAACTGACAGTCGCCAAATGACTTTTTTGTGACAATGTCACCGGTTCCAGGCTCAACGGTAAAATAATCACCCCCGATTTTCCATCGAGCCGGTGTTCCATTTTCCCGAAGACTCTCCCAAAGAGTAAGATCATCTTTTGAGAAAAGTGAAATTGCATCTGAAGGGGCTGAGGTTCCACCTCCGGGATTAACAATTTCCGGCTTCCCCGACCACTCTTCAAAATTATTTTTCGTTTTCGTCTGGGCGAAGGAAGGTTGAAAAACTGTCAGAAAAATTAAATAAAATATTGATCGTTTTATAAGAAGAGTGACTTTCATAATTATTTAATTCCGTTGAACTCTTTAATTCCCTCCATCATTGCAGCCAGGTTTTGGATCGGAACATTGGCCTGAATATTATGAACAGTATTAAAGACAAATCCCCCATCGCGGGCAAAAATGTCGCAATTTTCGATTACCTGTTTTTTTACTTCTGGAGGCGTTCCGAACGAGAGCATTTTTTGCGTGTCGACTCCTCCACCCCAGAATACAAGATCTTTACCATACGTATTTTTCAAATGACGCGGATCCATCCCTTTTGCATTGATCTGAACCGGATTGATAATATCGATGCCCGATTCAATAAAAAGCGGCATAAACGTTTCGACCGCCCCGCAGGAGTGTTTGAAACTTTTCCATTCGGTATGTTGATGAATCCAGTCATTTACCCGCCGGTAATACGGAAGATACAACTCCAGGTATTGATCAGGTGAACAGAAGGTTGAATCCTGTGTTCCAAAATCGGTACCACAAATAAAAACGGCATCAATTTTATTTCCGATCCGTGCGTATATTTTTGCTAAATTTTCGATAGCCAGGTCAGTCTGTTTTTCGAAAATTGAATGGATATAATCGGGTCGCATAATGGTACTCATGTACCACTCGGCCACATCGCGGATCCCCCTTGGATGTTTCAGGTTCATACCCGGAACAAGGGCAATATCACCCAAAGCAGTACCTCCCAGACTGGCGATAATACCCTTCCCTGAAGCATATAGCTGATTGATTGTTCTTTCCCAATAATCGAGTGTGCCCTCATCAATGGGTGAAAACTCCTCAAGGTTATCCTCGGGGTTGAGATTTTCCTCGATTATTGGTTCCTGACGAATAATGGCATCGAAAAAATATCCGGAAGCGGGCATATTTGCACTTGGTGGAACTGTCATATCTCCCTGCGGATAAATCTTTAAACTGCCGTCTTCCGATCTGGTAAAATTAAAATCGGCGGGAACGAGCAGCTTCTGTCCCCAATTGGATGTAAACGGTTTCCATTCACATTCATTGTTGTCAAATCCGATAAGATTGCCTTTCCCATAGGCGCCTATAACATCAACGCCCATTTTTTCCCGCAGTTCATCATCCACTTCACCCAGCATCTGGAATGGTTCGACAACTTTAACAGGTCTGTCTTCCAGTCCGTAATATTCTCTGAGGTTTTTTACCGCGAGACAATGAATGCCCGTGACACCCGTGCCGCCAAAGTCGACAACCAGACGTTCGGGTTGCTGATGGTTCAATGTTAATTTTAGATTTTCTCTTGAATTCATTCTTTATTTTCTTTTAAGGTCATATGATCAAGTTTGCTTGTTAATATTAGGGCTGGTAAGGTCAGAATTATTCCGGAATGATTATGGCATGTCAGGCAATTTCCATCCTTCGCGATAAGTGTGCCTAATATATTCCCGGGCGCGTTCCTGGGCATTGAATTTCGCATATTGTGAATTAAAATGGGGATGCCCGTCAACAACCTTGAATTCATTAGATGTCATAATTTTAAGCTCATCAGATGGTGCTATATTCGCAACCTGCATCTCTTCGGCATTCCATTTTAACGATTTATGCAACCCCTGCATCCTGATTGCAAGCACCCCTAAAAGGACCATCTCGTTGAACGGTCCGGAGTAAGCAAAATTTGAAGTACCTTCAACCCTGCTTTCAGGTGATTCCTTACAGGCACGGATCCAGTCTTTCTCGTGGAAACCATCCAGATACCCTATTGCGCCCGGAATCCGACGGAGATAAGGTGCTACCTGAGGCACACGCCCGGAAACGAGACGACTTTTAAAGCCACCACAACCACAGATCAGGGTATCTTTTGAACCCACAAATATGCAACCGCCAAGACCGTCAGCCATGAGGTTCTCTCCTTCGGGAAGAATTTCAGAAACATTGGGTAATAAACCTCCGTCATACCAATAAACTTTGACGGGAGGCATTGCCAGCTTTGGCATATTTTCGCGTGCAGGGAAGGTGAACTCAACGGTTTCGGCCTGAGGTGGAGATTCGGTATTGATGGCCGTTGAACACCCACGAACCTTAGACGGGTATCCCAGTTTTAGGGATTGATAAACAGGGTCGAGAACATGACAGGCCATATCTCCGAATGCACCTGTTCCAAAGTCCCACCATCCCCTCCAATTCCATGGAGTGTATATCTCGTTAAAAGGGCGCATAGGCGCCGGGCCTATAAATAGGTCCCAGTTTAATGTCTTTGGAGTTTTCATTTCCAGTGTCGGACGTTGGAGTCCTTGCGGCCAGATAGGGCGATCGGTCCAGGCATGCACCTCTTTCACGTCGCCTATTTCACCATTCCAGATCCACTCGCAGAGCTGACGCACGCCATCACCTGAGTTTGCCTGGTTTCCCATTTGCGTCGCTACTTTGTGTTTAGCCGCCAGTTTTGTGAGTAAACGCGATTCATAGATCGAATGGGTCAAAGGTTTCTGACAAAAGACATGTTTCCCGAGCGACAGCGCTGTTGCCGCAATGATCGCATGTGAATGGTCGGCAGTGGCTACCATCACACCATCGATTGAACTGCCCATCTCGTCGAACATTTTGCGCCAGTCCCAATACCGTTTTGCCTTCGGAAATTCTTTAAAACAGGTTTCGGAGTATTTCCAGTCAACATCACATAATCCAATAATATTTTCGTCTGACATCCCAACAAGGTTAGGGTGACCTTTCCCACCTACACCGACACCCACAATATTCATTTTATCGCTTGGAGCCTTGTGCCCAAGGCCGCTCACCGACAGGCTGGGGATAATCGAGATTCCTGCCGTTGCAATAGAACTGTTTTTTAAGAATCTTCTGCGCGAACTGTCTAATTTTTCCATCTGTTAATTAGTTACTATTCAGTTATTTTACTTGATTTTATCTTACAATTCCATTATCATAACGTTGCGAAACCAGATTGTAGCATCGGCATGTTTTCCCTGTAATCCAATCCATCCTTTGGTTGGTAGTCCGGCCAAAGGGTTTGGAAGCCATTCGGGTATTGTACTTCCGTCAGGATTCACTTTGCCCGATTTCCACAAATTCATATCTATTTTAGTCACCTTTCTCCCATTCAGAACTACATCAATCGATTTCCCTTTGCAGGTGATTTGCATCCGATTCCATTCACCAGGCTTTTTAACCACTTTTTGTTGATTGGCAGGCAAATGACCGAAAATTGCGCCGCACTGATAATCTTTACGGGCAGTTCCCCATTTTTCGCAATAGTCATCTGCAATTTGTATTTCAACCGAATGAGGTATCCAGTTTGCGGTATCTGTACAATATACAATTACACCGCTGTTTGTCCCATCCTCGTTTTTAAACTCAACATCGACAACAAAATTCTCGTAATTCCCTACTGCCCAGATCATTTTATCCTGAGATGCTGTGAGCGCCCCGTTAACAATTTTCCAGCAATTCCTGTCGTACTTCGCCATGCTCAGGTCATTTCCAAATAATGGTTTCCAGATCTTGCTCTTCTGCGGGGCAGAACCGCCAAAACTAAGCAGACAAGAACCCATTATGAGTACTAAAAGTACAAATTGATTTGTTTTCATATTACAATATTAGTGGTGAGATACAAATTCAAATTTCTGAAATACCATACCGTAATGACTTCCGGGGGGATTTGGAATGATTTTTTCGCCGTTCCAATCAGTCGCAAAATTTCCTGAATAGAGCAACCATGCCGATTTCCCATCCCCGCTGATAAACTTAGATGGAATGTTCACAAAATAAGCCTGCTCTCCGAAATTTTTAAGGTAAGTAATTAGTTTCCAATCCCCTGTTAGTTTATCGGACTCAAGGATATAGGTATTCATTTTGGCGCAGGTATTGCCACCGTCGGTAACACACATAATATACTTTTTAACAGGAGCATCATAGGTGATGGTCACACAGCCCATATTGTTCTGCCAATCGAGCAATGGCTTAATTTTTTGAAAATTATTTGTCCAAACAGGGGCACCATTTTCATCTTTTCCGCCATAAAATTCATATTTCGTTGCATCATTCATGTTCTCCACCGAGGGTTTTACCCGAAGAAGGTAGATTTGATCACCTGTAATCCAGCTATTGTGATAGAATGTATTTTTACAATTAATTACATTGGAACCATGAGCGACCAAATAAGCATTTCCATCGGGAGAATATTGCATATTTTTTCCAAAATCGACAAAATGGGGAGATCCAATTTTGACCGGATAACCACCTAATCCCGACTCTTTAAAAATAGGATTTAAAGGAGTGTGAGGGGTTTCAATCCAGTTTTTGCCAAAATCTGTTGAGTAACGAAATCCGACGAATGGTCCAAGCTGCGGCCAATTGTAACTTTTATCTCCGTAGCGGGTTATACCATAAGGGGAAAGACAATAGGTTCCATAATACCATACTCCGTTATATAGCAAACTTCCACAAGGGTATCTGCCACCGTAGGGGTATGGATCTGCCCGGGACAATCCAAGTACATCAACGGTGAGTACCATAGGGTCATTTCCATAGATAACAGCTTGACCGGTAGTTGCTTTGCGGACAGGATTTCCAGCATCGTTAATTTCTCCGTTATTTGAAAAACCACTTGACCATGAGTTTACGCCATTGGTCGTTCCGTCTGTCCAGGGGGAATACAAGTTGTCATCCGAAGCCCATGTCGGATACCAGGTATCTCCGCAATGAAATCCACTTTTCAATCCAAGCAACCTGATTCCTGTAAACTCTTCCGATGGTCTGAAAGGAGAATCGGGAGGGACTTCAGAACTCCACTCAAACGGTTTGTATCTTAAGGTGTCAGGCTTTGTCTGCGAAAAAAGCGTCCCATTAAATAAAAGGAGCAAGACGGTCAGAAATTTAAATAACCCATTATTTATCATGATGTTATAGAATTTAAGATTCGATTTAAATAACTGAAATCTGACTATTAATTGAAATCTTTTGTAAATTGGATGTACTCCCGGGTTAGTTTCTTTGCAGCGACAGTAAATGTTGGGCGATCCTCTTTCAAAAGTCGATTTAATAGGCAAATATAGAGAAAAGCAAGGAAACTTAGGGAGAAATTCTTGTCTGTTATTTTTAGTTTGGTGATTTTTTTATTCCCCTATGACTTAATTAATTCTTTAAAAACAGGAGGTCTTAAATCTCTCTAAAAGGTTTGTTTCAACCCAATAAATTTGGAATTAACACGCTTGTACCACTGAATATTCTTCCAGTTTTCCCAGTAGGGATGGGAGTAATTCCAGGGTGTAGCTCCCCACATCCCATATTGGCCTGCCAAATCCATCCCTTGTTCGCACCAGTCGTATAACCATTTCCAGTCCAAGTCTTTTGAATCCATATGCCACCATGGTCCCCAGGCTTCTGTGGTGGTCAACGGAGCCCCAATCTCTTCTGACCAGGCTTTGGCATAGGCAAGTCGATTGTGCAACCCTTTTAACATCATAGGTCGGACAGCAGTAATCGTACTGTTTACCCGCTTCATATAATCTGAATAGTCATGCTTTCCCCTGTCTTTGGTAATACTGTCAAAAGTTGACCGGGACGAAAACCGGACATCCTGACTCATCCAGAGATGCAACTCAAGAACATCAAATGCATTAATCTTCAATGCCCTGATCTCTTCCCAATAACTGGTTAATGAATAGGTAAAACGCAGTTTGGGAAACTTCTCCTGGAAATGCCATAAGCTTTTTTCCAGCAGCGATTTCACATATGACATCTGGAGGGGATTCCAATTGTAGGTATTGATATTTGAAGTCAGATCCTGATTTTGATTCATTGCCTCTTCCACTGATTTGGAATCGGCAGATCCATTTTCATTCTTTTTCCCCAGCTTATCGATCTCACTAATAAAGGGGCTGAAGTAGGGGAACTCCTGATCTAAATCGACATAACAGACATGATCAAGTAATTTCTTCTCCTCGAGGATAGTCAAGACTTTATCCCACGCTTTCCAGTATTTACCTGTTGTATTGAAATCCTTTTTTACATCGGAAAACTCTTTGCAATCCTGGTTCCAGGTCGATAGAATGACATTTATTTTTTTCCGTTTAGTCATCTCCATAAACTCAAGCAGCTCACTGATTACTTTATGAGGCCTGTCGATATCCGATTGTCCCCAATTTCTCAAAGGGTCGCCCGGAATAGTAATCTGCTGGTTATTATCGGTAAGTTCTCCGATAATCAGCGGGAAGGCATCAATGCGAACCGTGTTAAATCCCCGCTCTAAAAGCTCGTTGGTTACCTTGTCGAAGTTTTCGAAGGCACCCCCTTTATAATGCATAAACAGCCATGAAAAATCCCACATCGCAATGGCAAGTCGTTTAGGAGATAAATCGTCGCGCATATCGTAATTAACGGTAACCGGTTTGCCTTGCTTTTGGGAAAACGCGGGCATAAAAAGGGAAAGCACACCTAATAATACAATGAGAAATCGTTTCATTGCAGAACTGATTAAATTGTTTAATTCTTGTTTTTAACTGAATATTTAAGAAATAAATATGTAGCAGGGTTATCGTTTGAGAAAACGATATCACCATCACCCACAACTTTATGTTGTGATACCTTTCCGGATTCAAGATTTGTTACCATAACAGTTTTATTAGCCAGAAATTTCAAATGGATCCTCTTCTGCGTTTCCTTATTATGCAATTCTCTAAATATCAACATATAGCCATTAATATTTTGCTCATCTACCATCTGAAAACCTGACCAACTCTGATTGTCCGGTTTATCTCCAATTGGAAAAGTATAGCAGTTAAAAATAGCTTCACGATGTTTTTTATAAAGGGTGATAAAGTTTTTCAGCTCTTCCTGCCCCCCAGGGTCGAGGTATTGGGCACTCTGGAAGAAACACGGGATAAAAGGGACTCCCATAGCGAAGCAATAGGAATGGCTGTGCTGAGGCCCATCGCTGCGTTCAGGGTTGGTCCGTTTGGGATTTTGGAGCATTACCTGTAGCTTGTTGCTGTTGAAATATCGGGTCATGAGCCAGTATTGCCTCAAAACCTGGTAAGGGACCATTGTGAGGTGGGCTGGTAGGCTTTCCTGCAGGTTCTGAAAATAAATTGAGCCATATTCTTTACAATAATACCAGCCATAACGGGGATCGTCATATTCGGGACAAAGGGTAAACTGAGTATTCATCCAGGAGTGTTTCAAAACATCGCGATACTTTTTAATTCGTGCTTCATAATCGTTCCGGTTTGCCAGATGGTCAAAATCGGCTTTCCACGAGATAAAGCCCAGTTCATCAAGGTTCCTGTTCATCTCCTCAGTTGTTGACAATTGCGCTGTCACCCATAGACCAAAACGAAGCCCATATTTATCCGCTACAGCTTTAATGTCTCTCCATCCATTTTTATATTTTGGAGAAAAATCACGTGCATCGCTTGATCCGCCCCCTTTCTGCCAGCCATCATCAATCTGCATCACATCAATGCCCAGGTTGGCAAGTGCAGGAATCTCCTTCATCAAAAAGTCTTCCTCTGTAAACTGGGCACCGCCAGGATTCGCAGGTCCCCATGTATTGCTTAAAATAAACAGATCCCGCTTGGGAAATGCCGGATAACGGACACGGTCGAATTGTTTAAGCGCCATCTGCAGTCCATCATTCCCCTTGGTCCAGACAATGGTCCATGTTGCCCAGCATTCGCGGAAACGGTCGGAAGTTATTTCATCAGGAGTTAGCCCCCAACCGGTAACCCCAAGCCCATCCGGGCCGGAATAATAACTTCCGGTATTGTGCGCCTGCTGGTTAACACATTTAGGTGATTCCTTAACCACACAAATGCCATCTTCACCATCGTTGTATTCCACACTCAGCCCGCTTGCCCAGTTATTATCCTCAGTTATAAATACCGGATATCCCGAAACAACTTTTTCTTCAAGCATTTCACGACTGGGATCATGCCGGCTTCCGGGATTGTTGTAATAACCCCAGTAACGGCGTGCATTTTCCACGGTAAAATTGAGCGGCAGATATTCGGCTCTGGCACTTGGGACAGCAATCCAATGGCCGCAATCCATTCTTTTCCCCTCTTTATCCGGAAGACCTTTTGTTGAAAAACCTTCCAAAGCCTTTATGCGTAATTGGGTGCGCAACCCCGGGGCATCGGGATAAACCCAGACAATATGCTCGACTTCCAACCTGGCATCCGGATATTTAATCGTAGTAATGACCTGGATATGTTTTGTTGAAAAACCCTCATCATCGTTTTCTGTCAATACAAAATCGATTAATTCGGCTCTCGTAGTATCAGTTATTGCACCAGGTAAATCCCAGTCGCATTGATATTTGCTCTCTTTTTTCGCGTATTCCCTGCCTGATTGCTGGTTTTTGATGCTGATTGTTTGCAGACCCTTACCGGTCCAAAACCAGGTACGTTCTATCCTGCCAGTTGAAACAAGGAGTTTATTTTCTTTGAAAACAACTTTGGCATTTTTGAAAGTAACGGTTTTGTCAGTAAGGTTTGGATATGCGTGTAAACAGGAGAGGCAAAAAACTACCATGAGAACAAGGCAATCCCACCTTTTTTCGATGTTTCGGAATTTCATCATTTGCTGATATAGATTTATACGGCACGATCTGAACCGCAACAATGCCGGTTCTCAGGGTTGTGAGAAATTGCCGCCGGTTAACTGTTAGATTCATATAACTAGCATAACAAGAAGGCACAATCTACACTTCAGGACTTATCAGGACCCAACTAAACGACGATTCGTTTATGGTGGCTTATTTCATTTCAATTTTGACCACAGTGTCATATTCAACAGGTTTCTGAGGTGAGCTTCCAACGGTAATAAAAAGATTACCCGGCTCATTATTTCCCCACCACGATTTTTGAAACGACAATTCTCCGCCTGATTTTAGCAGATATATGTTTCTGACCTGATTTCCGTCAATACCTTTGGCATTTAATTGTCCAAGGTTTGGATTCATCCAGTGGGCATAAATCGTATTCCCTTTTTGAGTATAACGTCCCCAGTCGGGTTTTAGCAAATTTGAGGCTCCGCACCCATAAACACTTTCACCGTTCATGGCCATCCATTTGCCCACTTCTATCAGGATATCCACACTTTCCTGAGGGATTATACCTCTCGAATTGGGACCAACATTCAGCAAGAGGTTACCATTTTTGCTTACGCAATTCACCAGGGTTTGAATGATCAGTTCCGGAGATTTCCAGTTGTGATCCTGTTCGGTATAACCCCAGCCACCATTGAGGGTAAGACAAGTTTCCCAGGGAAGCGGATTGTTATATTTGTCGATCAGTGGTGCATCAGGGATTCCCTGTTCAGGACTCTCAAAATCGCCAACCGTTTTCAGTATGCGCTGTTTGGAGGAAGTACCTTCATTAACTGTCAGCCGGTTATCAAGGATAATGTCCGGCTGATATTTGCGTATCATCGAAACCAACTCAGTAGCTCCCCATTTTTCACCGCTGTAATTATCAAACGAATAATCGAACCACATGATGTCGAGTTTTCCGTAGTTTTTAACGAGCTCCTCCACCTGTCCGTGCATATATTTCAGGTAATTGTCCCAGTTAAAAGTCCGCTTACCATAATCCTTATCATCGCGTTGCGGATGGTTACCAACATTTGGATAATCGGGATGGTGCCAGTCGATCAGCGAATAATAGAGCCCTACTTTAAGACCTTCTTCACGGAAAGCATCCAGAAATTCACGCACCAGGTCACGGCCACCAAAATTTTTACTGAGTTTGTAATCGGTAAGTTTACTGTCGAACATACAAAAACCGTCGTGGTGCTTGGCTGTCAGTACGGCATATTTCATCCCAGCACTTTTGGCCGTTTTGGCCCATGCCTTGGCATTAAAATCCCTGGGATTAAATTCATCGACATATTTCTGATACGTTTCGGTGGTCTGATTTTCGTTCGATTTCACCCATTCTCCGCGTGCCGGAACAGCGTATGCGCCGAAATGAATAAACATCCCAAACCGGGCTTCTCGCCACCATTGAGTGCGTTTCATCACCTGTTCATAATTTGAACTATACTCTTTCGAAGGGATTTCCTGTCCGAAGGAAGCGAAAGCATAGCATAGCAAGACAATTAAAAGAATAATCGGGTTTTTCATTGTTGAGTTTTTAATTTATTCAGTTGTTATTGTAATTCTTATGATGTTTGAGAAACCATTCGAATAATCCGGCTTTATCATAGGCAAACACCCAGGCATCTACGTGACCCCCTTCAGGAAGTACTGTGTATTGTACATTGGCATCGATTTTTTTTAAGGCCTCGACCATTATCGCTGATTGTTGTTCCGGAACGGCATCATCCTTCTTTCCATGAAAGACCCAGACCGGAATATCTTTTAACCTTGAAACCAAAAGCGGATTTCCACCGCCACAGATGGGGGCAACAGCAGCAAAATAATCGGGATATGCCATGGACAAATCCCAGGCTCCGAATCCGCCCATACTCAGTCCGGTGAGATAAACACGATTTTTATCGATATTGTATTTGGCCATTACATCATCAATCAACCCTTTCAAAAGGGTCGGGTTCCAATTTTGTCCATCGGGGCACTGAGGAGAGATAACCACAAACGGGAAATCGGGATTTTTCTCAACAATCGCAGGAGGTCCCCAGGCCTTTACCTTTTCAAGATCATTCCCTCGCTCACCTGACCCATGTAAAAAGAGAATCATCGGTGAGGGTTTACCGGTCTTCACATAATCTTTTGGCAAAAACATCAGGTAATTGATTTCTCCACCGATGGTGAATTTCATTTTTTTCTGCCCAGATTGTCCAATTGACGGAGTTAAAAAACTAATTATCAGAAACGTAATCAAAACTATTTTTTTCATGGGTTTTTTAAATTTGGTTGTTGAATCCTGGAAAAATTTAAACGATTAAGATTAAGCCTAGTTTCTGATTGGTTCGAAAATTGATAAAACTTTAAATTAGCCCCTCTTTCATGGATCTCCAATACGCTTCATCCATTTTATTTCCAGGGAAAACAACAATTCCGGAAGCTCCAGCCTTTAGCGATAATTTTGTCGCGACGCCAAGCTCCTTTGGGGTAAGCTGTGCAAGATGTAACCCACTATAATATGGAATTTTACCCGCGAGCGCTTCAACCCCTTCCCGGGTAGCCGTTTCAATCCATTCCACGGGTTGCCCTTCGTACCGGTGATAAATCATGGTCATTACCGAATCGAGCTTCCATTTTATCCAATCCTGTCTCACCCTGAATTTCGAAAGGTAAGGGGTAGGAAAAACCGCTGCTGAAAGCACCTTTCCCCCCTTATGGGCCACATCATAAAGTTCACCGACAAGATGTGTAACGCTGTCATAACGGAAATTCAACCAAGCCTGGTTTGTTGCCTGATCAGGAATGGTCAACGGATCCATTCCCGATAATTTTTTAAACTGCGATCTGCAGACTTCGCAATAACAATAATCAGCCATAGGATGAACAAGATCATCCTGCGGAATAGTATATTTCGCTTTATGTTCAGGTGCCAGGACAACATCGGGATAACGGATATAATCCAGATGAACACCTGCAAGTCCATCAATAACACAGAGTTCCTGAACCCTTTTTTTCATGAATTCAATAACTTCCGGATTCGATGGACAGAGCCAGTTATAATCATCCACATAGGCAGGTTTTTCAATGCAAGATTCCCCTTTGCCGTTTACAACATACCACGAAGGGTGTTCCTTCATGGTGGTTTTATCTGGCCAGTTCAATGCAATGATCCATGCATGAAGTTCCAGTGCCGCTTCTTTGGCGATAGGGAGAACTTCCCCGATAATCTTAGTATTTTGGGTCAATAATAGGGCGGAGTCTATCCCCCATTTCTTAAGATTATTCAACAGTTTTTTCCATTCATCTGCTGAATGTGCCGGGTCTGCTGTTTCCAACGGATGTATCCAGGCCCAGTTTTTCAATTTATGTTTACTATCAGCTCCGGCGCAACTCCATACACCCGATGATAAAGCCATAGCTCCAACTGTGGCAACACTAAAAACCTTTAAAAATTGACGTTTTTTCATACCTCAGGAGTTTTAGGATATCATTTATACAGATTTCAAAATGTAATATCAAAGATTATTCACGGTGCTGTTAACGTTCAAGTGATTTAATTTTATTGAGAATCGTTTCATCTGCATTTTTGGGGAATGCATTTGGCATCCCATCCCAGAAATAGGAATCCTTTCCTTCATAGACTCCTGCCTCCAGATGCATGTGTGTTGGGAGATAACTTGAAACATCATTGGTATAGCCGGCAACTGAGATCAGTTTCTCCGGCCAGAGCTTTTTGACACCTAAGCCATATCCGGTTGTTGTTTCTCTAGAGAAACCCACCAGTTTCCAATTTCCAATATTGATCGTGTGAATATAAACCGGCATCGATGCGGGCATCGTCCCTTCGCGGTAGTATTTAAACATCAGATCACACCACTTCACATTTTTTTCAGCATAAACATCTCCTATTTTGTCAATATTCGCTGCACGATAAGCAGTAATCTCATCCCTGGTCCAGGGAGAAACGGGAATATTAATTGTATCCAGGCAGGTTGTAATCGGCCCGGCGATTTTAGTCATTGGCTTGCTTAAGACTGCAATCACCTCATTTGCAAGTTTCTCACCCGTAATGTATTCTCCATTATCTTTGGGATCAATATCGCCTGTTGTACCCTGCAAAAACAGCGAAGTGGAAGTTCTGGTCCGATCCTCAATCAATTTGCGCGCCACCCCCGGAAAATTGGCACTTAAGGTATAGAGCAGTTTGCCCGCAGTGCTGAATACGGGATGACAAGCCGTCAAAAACAGGTAGCTTTCCGAGTTTTTACCGGTATATTCCACCTTAATTACATCCACTGCATTGTCGTACAATTCGGGATGATCATTCAGACTCCGGTTGTACCCGATATCGGTTGCCCCCCGACCAAAAGATAATTCTGCAGGACCCATGTTTTTTAATGCATTTTCAACTGAACGTATAATTCCGTTCTTAACAGTTGAATAAAGAAACTGGCTATCCGGACGCTGACTATGTTCCTGCCACGTGAGACAGTTCTGTGATGTGGGGGCGAAATGAGTATGGGTACAATTTATAAATACTGCAGATGGAGGAAGATGGTCATTCAGGTAGATTTGCTGTTTCACCAGACCGGAAAAAACATCAGTAAGACCGCAAATATCGACGTTAACAATGACCACGGTTTTATCTTCACTTTTTATTGCCATCGACCGGGCTGAAAGATTTCCCTCAGTGCGATGTTCACCCATAAAAAGAAAGTTCTCCCGGCTTACTCCAAAAATCCGCCCATCTAAAATGGCAATATGCCTCATATCTTCAGTAAAAGTCTCTCCATTTCTGCAGGCTATTTTTAACCATTTGGATCCCTTTTTCCCGGGTTCGCACTGATAAATAGCACTTTTGCCGGTGAGTACATAAAGTTTACCATTGTTTGATGTAAGGCTAACAACATTTTTAATAGAATCAGAAGGCAATTCGATCTTTACCCAGTTGATTCGATTCGCTGGAAAGTCAGCCGACCAAAGTGTACCTTCCTTATTTACTGCAAAGAATTTATTACCGGCAGTGGTTATGGCGATCACAGAAGGGTCAACAGATCCTGTAATCTCCCATTTAACCACTCCGGAAACACCTGACAATAGCAAATCTCCATGGTCATTAACGGCATACAATTTATTCCTGAATCCTGTAATTGATCTGATATTCTGCGCTTCACCTGCTCTCTCCCAGTTGCTATTTTTACCTGATCTGTGCTGCACCAACAATTCGCCCTTACTGACCATGTATAAATTACCGTTTAATGCACCTAAGGCTGTAACCTCCGGAACGGTCTCCCTGTTTATCCATTGAAGCGTAAAACGTCCATCCCTGGGGTAGCCGTAGCCGGTCATGTTCAGAGAGATCAGCGACTGATCAGGTTCAAGACTTGCCTGGGCAGTCCCTACTAGATAGTTAGATTGCGAATAGGAAAAACAGGGAAGAATGATTAAAATCTGAAAGACTAATTTTTTTATCATGGACAGGGAAATTACAGTTTAGTTTTGTGCGATAAAATCTTATCCTCTGATAACCATGTAGTTAATTTATCTTATTTGTGACCCTTAGTGGCTTTGAAAATTTGCAGCAAGAAATAACAGCCACTAAGACACAAAAGCACCAAGTTTCACAAAGTAAGAAATATCAAAAATCCTCAATAATAAAGTGGAGATTACAAATATGCCTTTTGTATTTTAAGAATTGCTTCGGCAAACTTCTCCATATCCTCTTTTGTACCTAACATCGTATTCTGGAAGATCCAGACAGCCTCCTCATGACATGCCTTTTCAGTTACAGGACAATAAACCTTTGTGTAATCAACCTCTTCAGGAATAGCATAGCACATAAAATTCTTCTCCTGGAAGAGTGGCTGTTTATACAACGGCTCAGGGTAACCCATGAAGCATGGAACACCTTCTGCTACCAGCATTTTCGAAAATTCAACTTTCGAAAGGTCATTGAATTTTGATTTGTCGTATCTGAAAATATAGATATGATAACAGTGGATCGCCTCCCCCACTCCCCGTGCAAGAGGTTTTATGCCATCAATCTTTTCAAGCAACGAATTCAGGTAAGTGCCGTTTTCGTGACGGCGGGCAGTCTGTTCCTTCAGATTTTTCAGCTGGCTCGAAAGAAGAACTGCCTGCATTTGAGTGATCCGGTAATTACATCCGGCATGATGGTGCTCGTACCATTGCCCCCCTTTAACACGACCAACATTACGCAGTGAATTCATCATATCGTAGAGCGCCTCATCATTGGTGACTACAAGGCCACCTTCTCCGCTGGTCAGGTTTTTGGATGACTGAAAACTAAAGCAGCCGGCATCACCGATGCTTCCAAGTTTTTTCCCTTTATATTCGGCACCATGACCGTGCGCTGAATCCTCAATCACGCGAAGATTGTGCTTTTTTGCAATAGCCATTATCGCATCCATATCACATGCCTGACCGGCAAAATGCACAGGAATGATTGCTTTAGTCCGTTTGGTGATCGCTTTTTCAATCTGTGAAGGACTGATATTGTATGTATCAGGGTCAATATCAACAAAAACGGGAACACAATTGGCTTCAATAACAATTGAGGCTGTGGCAATAAACGTATACGGAGGAACAATAACCTCATCTCCAGGTTTCACACCGCAAGCAATTAAGGCAAGACGCAAGGCGACGGAACCATTGACACAGGTCAAGGCATATCTGGTTCCGCAAAATGCAGCAAACTCCTTTTCGAAGGCCTCAACCTTATCGCCACAATCGGGATTCCCCCAGTTTCCGCTGCGAACAATCTCCGCAACAACATCAACATCAGACTCGCCATAAACCGGCCAGTTAAAATTTTTATCAATCGTTTTAGGCCCTCCGTTAATTGCAAGATTCTGTTTCATGATAGTCTGTTATTTAAGGTGATTATAGCATAATTTAATCGATTCAAGAGAGGAAGCAGGGAGGCATTCGGTCGGTTGAGTGTTGTTTTTAAGACATTCTGCAAAATAAGCAATCTCATTAAAATAACCTTCTCCCGCATCTCCGGCCGGAATATCCCGAATACTTTGGTTATCGGCTATCCGGATAATTTCACCGTTAGATGAACTATAAACAACACTTGCCTTTTCAAACTGAGCCATATAGCCCGCCTGGAAAGGGAAATTGGAGTGAAAAGTGTTTCCCCCTTCTATCTTTACGTGAACATCTCTATCAGCATAACTCCACATCGCACTAACATAGTCATTGTCACTTAATCCTCCGGGGAGATAGCTGCATTTGATTTCGGAGGGTGGTCCCAGAACATAGTTTGCAAAATCAATATCATGAATATTCAGATCAAAAAGAGCTCCACCGGAGGTCCTTGAAACCTGCTTTTCGGTCCACTGTCCCCATCCCGGAATCCCGGAGATCCTGGTCAGGGAGAGAAACTTTAATTCCCCAAATTCCTTTGAATCAATCCAGTGCTTGAGTTTCTGGTAAGGAGGCATGAATCTTACAACATGAGCCACCATCAGGATCCTGTTATTCCGGTTTGCCAGTTCAATTAATTCCTCGGCCTGTTTGACATCAAGGGTGAACGGTTTTTCAAGCAGTACATGTTTGAAATGTAAAAGGGCCAGCTTTGCCATTTCGTAATGAAGTTCAGTATGAACACAAATGTGAACAGCATCCAGCTCCTCATCATGAAGGCACTCATGCAGGTTCGAATATTTATTGATGTTTTTCAGAACTGCAGGATCTATTTTCCCTGTCGAAAAATTGCCTCCCGGGGCAAACAAGTTCTTTTCAATAGTTTCAGGGTCATTATCAACGATAGCGACCAATTGCAAACCGGTATGTTGAAGAATATTCAACGTATGGGTCATCCCCATAAACCCAAAACCTACTACTGCGACTCTTTTCATTTGAATATAATTTGTTTTTTAGTGGCCAGATGGAACATTTTCACTGATCGCCCATCAGGGAATAATCAAAAATACAAATTTGAAGAGACAAAATATGGTACAGCATTGTCGGATATTAATATTATCTTGTCAAAGATTTACCGGATATTATATTTACTAACACAATAAGGTATCATAAATGAGGGCTCAGTTTCAAAAAATCATCGTTAACGAGGGATTATCCTTTGTTGCCAGGAGGTTGGAACTCCCGCGTTTTGACAGCGATTTCCATTTTCATTCCGAATATGAGCTTAAGTATGTCGTTCAAAGTAAAGGCAAACGGTTTGTTGGCGATTGCGTCGAGAATTTCAATGAAGGGGACCTTGTTCTGCTGGGTCCCAATATTCCGCATTACTGGAAAAATGATCCCGAATATTTCGAGAGAGATGATTTGAAAGCTTCTGCCTATCTGGTGATGTTCCCGGAGAATTTTTTAGGCGAGCTGTTTTTTTCATTGCCTGAAATGTCAATAATAAAGGAGCTTTTAAACAAGGCTAAAGGGGGAATAAGTTTTCAGAATGCTGATAAAGAGTTACTTTTATTAAAGATTAAACACCTTATATCCAGTGAAGGTCCCACACGGATAATCTCGATGCTCGATATCCTTCTTGAGTTGGCCAAGGGTGAAATGCGCCCGTTGCTAACCAATACCTTTGTTGCTGAAATGCCGCTGATAAATTACAGCGATCATTCGATTGGAAGGCTTAAAAAGGTGCATGAATATGTGATTGTGAATTTTCAGCATAAAATTCAAATTCAGGATGTTGCAGGGATAGCCAATATGACTTCCCACGCTTTCTGCAAATACTTTATGAAGAGTACAAAAAAGACATTTATGACTTTTCTCAACGAATTACGTGTGTGCCATGCAAAAAAACTGTTGATTGAAAAGGAGGAACAGGCAATCTCGGAAATCTGTTTTGCTTCAGGTTTTGACAACCTTTCCAACTTTAACAGGAAGTTTAAATCAATAACCAATATGACACCTAAGGAATTCAGAGGACAATACCTCTAGTCATTCCGCACCGAATCCCCTTTTGCCCTGATTTTATGACCTCTAACTGCAAAGAAAAGCAGATACAGATATATGGGAATAACGATCCAGTAGGCTGCCTTTGGCGTAAGGATATCTGCCATATACCCGTATAATAAGGGGATAACCGCGGCGCCCGAGATTGCCATAACCATCATTGACGAACCCACTTTGGTAAAACGGCCCAACTCCGTAATTGCCAGCGGCCATATAGAGGGCCACATCAAAGAGTTAGCCAATCCCAGCAAACCAATAAACATCACAGATAAAAATCCGTCAGTCAAAATTGCCAGGAAGGTTAATGCCAAACCCAGGATTGCTGAAACGACCAGCGCATCTTTTTGTGCCAGATATTTTGGTATGGCAATAATCCCGATAATGTAACCTACCAGCATTGCAAATATCGTAAAAGAGGAGAAAAATTTTGCCACAGCTATGGGAATATTCAGGAAGACACCATAGCTTATAATGGTATTACCGGCAATAACCTCAACCCCGGTGTAGAGGAAGATCGCAAAGACACCGAGTAGCAAATGTGGAAACTGAAAGATATGCGTTTTATCTGCTCCTCCATCATCCAACATGGCATTTTCCTCTTCTGCATCTATTTCCGGAAGGTTGGAATAGTAGAGGTAAATTGCCAGCAACAACAAGGCAATCATAATCAAAACATAAGGAAGTATAACCCTCGACGCAAGCGAGTTGAGCTCGATATTTTTCTGAGCATCAGTCATGGTGGTTATCTTCTGAACGATTTCATCAGCTCCGTTCAGTGTTATAAACCCAAGAATAGCAGGAGCGATTACGCCGGCAATACCGTTACAAATCCCCATGATGCTGATTCGTCTTGCGGCGCTCTCAATCGGGCCGATAATCGTTACATAAGGATTGGAGGCTGTCTGAAGCAAAGCCATTCCAGCACCCTGGACAAAAAGTCCGGTCAGAAATAACCCATACGTTCTGGTCAGAGCTGCCGGTACAAAAATTAACGAGCCTATAGCCATAATAACCAGACCGGCAGCCATCCCTTTCTTGTAACCGGTATATTCCAATAACCAACCGGCGGGGACCGACATAAAGAAATAAGCGATGTAAAATGAAAAAGCGACCAGGTAAGACTGGAAATTATTTAATTCACAGGCTATCTTCAGGTATGGAACCAAAATTGCACTAAGCCAGGTTATAAAACCAAAGACAAAAAACATCGTGCCGACAATAATAATAGGACTGGATATGTCGTTAAAAATCTTTTTTAATTTACTCATATTAAATAATTTAGCGCTCAAGAGATTTTACCCTGTCAAGAATGGTCTCATCTACGTTTTTAGGAAAAATATTAGGCATCCCGTACCAGAAAAACGAATCTTTCCCCTCGTAGGTGCCCTGTTCAATATGCATATGCGTTGGAAGGTAACTTGAAACATCATTGGTATATCCCGCAACCGAGATCAGTTTATCGGGCCAGAATTTTTTGACACCCAAACCATATCCGGTTGTAGTCTCCCTTGAAAATCCCAACAGTTTCCAGTTTCCGATATTGATTGTATTCACATAAACAGGCATTGATTTGGGCATTGTTCCCTCATCGATATATTTAGACATCAGATCGCACCATTTTACATTCTTTTCAGCATAAACATCGCCGACCTTATCACTATTTTCGGCCCTGTAAGCTTTTATCTCTTCCCGACTCCACGGGGTTACCGGGAAATTAATCGTATCGAGGAAGCAGGTAATGGGTCCGCTGATTTTAGTCATAGGACGGTCCAAGACCGCAATCACCTCATTTGCAAGCTTCTCTCCTGTAATGTACTCCCCATTATCCCGTGGATTTACATCACCTGCAGTCCCTTGCAGGAATAATGAATTTGTCGTACCGGTTCTCTCTTCCACTAATTTACGTGCTACGCCGGGATAATTGGCGCTTATCGTGAAATGCAGTGTGCCGGCAGTACTAAATACAGGGTGGCATGCAGCCATGAATAAAAAGCTCTCCCCGTACTTACCACTATAATTCACCTTTATTACATCAACCGCATTATCGTATATCTCCTGGTGATCTTTCAGACTCCTGTTGTAACCAATATCAGCAGCTCCTCTGCCAAAAGACAATTCAGCCGGAACCATCCCTTTCAACGCATCAGCAACAGCCTTTAGAATTCCGTTCTTAACCGTTGAATATAAAAATGCACTGTCGGGACGCTGATTGGGTTCCTGCCATGTAAGCCAATTCTGGGTGACCGGTGCAAAATGGGTATGCGTTGAATTGACAAAAATTGCTGCTGCAGGAATATGATGCTTCAGAAATACCTCTTTTTTTAGCAATCCGATAAAGGTGTCATTGAGGCCACAGACATCCACATTCAGAATGACCACCGTTTGTTCCTCGCTCTTAATCGCCATTGCCCTGGAAGTAAGATTCCCTTCAGTGCGATGCTCCCCAAGATAAAGAACATTCTCCATGCTTATCCCATACAACCGCCCATTCACCATTGCCAAATGTTTAATATCCTCCTTGATCGTCTGATTATTTTTATAAGCTGCCTTTAGCCATTTTGAATCCTTCTTGCCCGGTTCAATCTGGTAAATAACATCTTCATCCGTGAGTGCAAAGAGCTTTCTGCTATTGGCGGCAAGACTAATGGTCTTATTTACTGATTCAGACTTTATCCATGCAAATGTTGACTTTGTTAAGTCAGTCGACCACAAGGAACCCTGGTCGTTCGCGGCAAATAATTGATTGTTTAATACCGTAATTACTACCGAGGAGGGATCAGCCAATCCAATCTTTTTCCACTTTATCCCGTCGGTTAACTTAGTTTTAAGTATCTCTCCATTAAAATTGAGTGCATATAATTCCCCTTTAAAACTGGCTATTGACCTTATATTATCAGCCTTTCCTGCTTTTGACAATTTCAAACTATTTCCGAAAGGGTTCATAAAAAACAATTCGCCTTTGCTGACCAGATAAAGTCGATCTTTCATTCCGCACAGGGCACTCACCTCCGGAACAGAACCTTTATTAATCCATTGCAGTGTAAATCGTCCCTCTTTGGGTGCTCCATATCCACCTAAATGAAGGGAAATAAGCGACTGATCAGGTTCGATTCCCACCTGGGAAGTACCAACACGATAACCGGGTTGAGAATTAGAAAGTAATGGGATCAGGGTTAATACCGATATTAATATATTTTTTATCATACGTGTCTGGTGAAAAATTAAAGATTCTTCGCTACGCTCAGAATGACAACAAATTATGGTGGTGGAGCTGGGGAGGGGAACGGAAGTGGCTCCGCTGTTTCCATCCCCCTCCCCAACAATATCTAAGTATTTGTCATTCTGAGCGAAACGAAGTTTAGCGAAGAATCTCTTAATGCTGATTGCCAGTTCCCCGGACAATAGTGATTTTTTATTTTCACTCATGATTATTCAACATAAATATCAAATCTTTATTTAGCCCTTTTTAATTTCAGCTGCGTATTTCTGAATTTTGAGAATTGCCTGGACGATCTGATCCATATCACTCCTTGGTCCGAGAAGCATATTCTGAAAAAACCAAACGCTTTGCTCAGAAGTGAGCTTGTCATTCTGGGGGCAATGATTCCGTTCCAGCCATTGATTCATCGTTTTCTCACCATAGATATTCAGGTAATGCTTATTTTTTGCCAAACCGGTAACATAACTCTCTTTATTCATCATCCCATATCCTTCCGAACAAGGAATCCCTTCCCTGGTAAGGGCATTCAGAAATTTTTCGCGGCTAAGTCCTGCGAAATGGCTGCTGTCATAACGGAACATATATAGATGATAGGCACTCCGCGTTGTTCCTTCGTAAAGTTTTGCTGGTGTAATCCCAGGGATCTCGTTTAACATTTTGGTCAGATAATTGGCATTTGCTGTCCGTATGTTAGTCTGTTCGGTCACCCGGGTCATCTGGGCCAGTAATAGATTGCCCTGAAACTCCGATAACCGGACATTCGTGCCGCGTGTTCCGATTGAACCAGAGGTATAGCTGATTGAACGTCCTCCCTGTCCCTGATTGTGGAAGCTATAACACGCCTGTGCAAACTTTTCATCATTCGTCAGAATAGCGCCCCCTTCGCCTGAATTAAGATTCTTGCTCGCCTGGAAACTAAAAGCACCGGCCAAACCCAATGTTCCGACCTTCTTCCCCCGCCATTCTGCCAGGTGGGCCTGGCAGGCATCTTCGATCATCGGGATCTTAGTCTTTGCAGAAATTTCGAGGATTTTATCAAGGTTCGCCGGAGAGCCTCCGATGTGAACCGGCATGATAAGTTTAGTTTGCCTGGTTATGGCTGCTTCGATTTTATTGGCATCAATCTGGAAACTTTCGATATCTGTGTCGACAAAGATGGGCAAGGCATAATTCAGTGCAATTACGTTATACGTTGCGATGAAAGTGTAGACCGGGATAATAACTTCATCTCCGGGGCCAATATCCAATGCACCCAGCAAAGTGTATAAAGCATTGGTGCCACTTGAAGTGGCCAGGCAATGCTTTGCACCCGTGAGTTTCTTATATTCCTCTTCAAAGGAATCCACTTTTGCACTTCCCAGACGACACCACTTCTTACTTTTCAGTACCTCATTCAATGCCTTCTCCTCGGGCTGACCGATAACCGGCCAGGCAGGAAAAATTTCAGGGTGGGCTTTAGCTCCTCCCAGGATAGCTGGTTTTAATGTATCACTACCAGATGCAAACGAGATATTCGGAAATCCGAGTGCCAAACCTGCTCCTGCCATGGAAGCAGCGCCGACAAAATCCCTGCGATTAAATCTGTTTTCCATTTTATTTTCCTTTGGTTTATAAATTTAAAATTATAATAAAAACCTAACTAAAATTAGTACACAATTGTCTTGAACTAATACGATTTTGTTGAATTTCATGGGAAAGATTCAATCGTTTAGGTTGAATTCAGGAGCAAAGTTGTTTCCTATCATTAGGAAGGGGATATTATTGCGTTGATCCCGCAAGAGAAAACATTCGTTTTCATACGACTTCACCTGGATTGAACCGTGGGTAACAATTCACGCGCGAGGCTAATTAAAATTAATTAGATATTTTATTTTTCACCAGGGATTGATACTAGTTTAGCACCTGACGCCCCACTTTTGCAAGCGGAGTAAATGACCCGTATAGAAATCTTTTTATTGACCGGAAAGTTAATTTCTAATTTTATTATTATATTTGATACGCTTTATTAGGCCTGAACGAACGTTAGCATCATTATTTTAAGGCGGAATAATAAGAGATTGTTTAAATTATTCTCCTGAAGATATAATTCCTGATAACTGTTAATCAAACACTAAACCGCATCTAAAATCGCCGTTGAAAGATGGCTGAATTGGTCTGAATATTTTCGATATTACCATATAAATCTGGATTCCTGTTAAGAGCAGCGAAAAGATATCATTTTTGTTATTTTGCAATTTCCCCATTTTGGCAAATAACGAGCAACCGTAATTAAAATTTCAATTTATGAAACGAATTTATTTAGTCCTGATTTTATTGTTTGTTGCATCGGATTTAATCGCCCAACCCTGGGTGAAAAATATGCCTCAGGGAAAAACAAGAGGACAATTGACCTTTTCGAATTATAAAAATGCGTTTGATCAATACTGGGCACCCTTTAATGTGGACAAAGGGACCTATTTGGTAAATGGGGTAAAAACAAAGGCGCCGGGCTGGAAACAATTTAAGCGGTGGGAGTATTATATGGAAACCCAAATAAATCCTACTACGGGCGAATTTCCAACCAAGACTGCCCAGGAAGTTTATAAGGAATATTTAAAGACAAATCCTTCCAAAAAATCGGCGGGTTTAATATCCGTAACAAATTCATCAAGCTGGACATCGCTGGGACCGACCTCATCAGGTGGTGGCTATGCCGGGACAGGACGTTTAAATTGTGTCGCGTTTCATCCTTCAGATATTAATACCTATTGGGTTGGTGCCGCCGCAGGGGGAATGTGGGTAACGACAAATAACGGAGCAACATGGAGCTGTCTGACTGATAATAATGGTGTGCTTGCTGTAAGCGATATAATTATCCCGTCAGATTATGCCACTTCAAATACCATCTATATCGCTACAGGAGACAGGGATCATTGGGATAATAACAGTATTGGGGTATTAAAATCGACCGACGGAGGTGCAACCTGGAATACAACGGGACTTACGTACCCAATTTCAAACGGAGCAATGGTATACCGCCTCCTTCTCGATCCGGGGAATAATCAGACACTAATTGCTGCTACATCCTCTGGTGTTTATAAGACGACCAATGGCGGAACGACATGGACCACCCAGTTATCTGCTGTTAGTTTTATCGATATGGAATACAAGCCGGGAGATTTTAACACGTTGTATGGTTCAACAACAAGTGGCGCAATTTATGTTTCTTCGAATGGGGGAACTTCCTGGACAAAGAGTTTTTCCGATGTAAACGCCTACCGGATCAGCCTGGCAGTTTCGGCCAATCAGCCAGCTACTGTTTATGCAATAGCTGCAAATTCCAGTAGTGGACTTTATGGAATCTATAAATCTACGGATAGTGGTGCAACTTTCACAAAGGTTAATTCAGGAACTCCAGGCAATCTGCTGGGTTGGGCAGCTCTCGGAAACGATACCAGTGGGCAGGGATGGTACGATTTAAGCATTTCGGCATCTCCATCCAATGCCAATACATTGCTGGTGGGAGGAGTAAATACGTGGCGATCCCTGGATGGCGGGGTTACATGGGCTATTGTTAATCATTGGTGGGGAGATGGCGTACCTGCGGTACATGCAGATAAACATATGCTTCTGTACCGCAATGACGGATATTTGTTTGAGTGTAACGACGGCGGTATATACAGTTCCGGCGATAACGGAACAACCTGGAATAATAAAACAAATGGAATTGTTATTAGCCAGATGTATAAACTTGGAGTTTCCCAAACCACTAACTCAGAAACTATTACTGGTCTGCAGGACAATGGAACAAAATTAATGTCCGGAGGAACCTGGAGTGATGTAAAAGGTGGCGATGGGATGGAATGCCTGATCGATTATAGTAATGGTAATATTCAATACGGGACATATGTTGCCGGACAAATTGACCGAACAACAGATCATTGGAGCACTGCGACCGATATTACAGCGGCAATTCCAGGTGGTCTTGGAGCCACCGGAGCCTGGGTATCCCCCTATTTGATCGATCCGGTAAATCCTCAGACTTTATATGTTGGATATTCTGATATCTGGAAAACAACAGACCGGGGAAACTCCTGGGCGAAAATATCCTCGATGAACAGTTCCAACAAAATCCGTTCAATGGCAATTGCCCCTTCAAATCCGCAGGTTCTGTTTGTTGCTGATCCATACATCATCTGGAAAACTCCGGATAATGGTACCTCCTGGACAAATATAACAGGGACTTTACCCACCGGTTCCGGTCGTATTACTTACATTGCGGTCAAGAATGATGATCCAACTACACTGTGGGTAACTCTAAGCGGATATAATGCGACAAAAGTTTTCCAATCGATAAACGGGGGAACCACCTGGACCGATATTTCAGCGGGACTCCCTTCTATCCCGGCATATTCAATTATTCAAAATAAACAGACAGGCACTGAAGTGCAATTATATGCCGCCACAGAACTGGGTGTTTATTTCAAAAAAGGCTCAGACAACTGGATCGCCTACAATACGGGTATCCCAAATGTATCTGTAGGTGAACTTGAAATTTATTATGCTGCTAATCCGATTGACAGCAAGTTAAGAGCGGCAACTTTTGGCAGAGGACTGTGGGAATCGCCTGTGTACTATTCATCTGTGCCAATGACCTTCACCTCAGCCACAACGACTCAAAACAATAGCTCGACAATCGGCCGGAATCAAACAAGCCAGGAAATCATTGGAATACAAATTGTTACAGATGGAAACCTGACTCCCTTAAGTGCAACTTCCTTTTCGTTTAACACAACAGGTTCAACAAATCCTGTAACAGATATTACAAATGCTAAAGTTTATTACACAGGTACAAGTAATACACTGGCCACAACGACCCAATTTGGATCAACTTCAGTTTCTCCAAACGGCACATTTACAGTATCCGGAACACAAGCTTTAAGCACAGGGATAAATTATTTCTGGCTTACCTATGATGTCCCAATAACAGCAGTTCTTAATGATGTACTTGATGCTCAATGTACTTCATTAACTGTTGGAACCCCCAACGTACCCACTGTTACAGACCCTTCAGGAAACAGAACAATTGGAATCGTAAATTATTGTACATCAGGATCTACTGCAACAACTCTGGAATATATTTCCAATGTCGCCATCGGAACGATCAATCAGGCATCAGGCAGGGGAACAGGTGGTTACCAGGATTACACCACTCAAACTACAGATCTTCAGATAGGGACCAACTACACGGCAAAATTAACCGTTACCACATCTTATACGACAGACCAGGTTTTAATCTGGATCGATTGGAATAAGAATGGTGTTTTTACAGATCCAGGGGAACTTGTCTACGCATCAAGTGGGACCTTTACATCTCCGCATACAACAGCTGCTTTCACTCCTCCAGTGGGGACACTTACCGGTCCAACGCGGATGAGAATCAGACTGCATGATACGACAAGCGGTCCCAACGCCACACCTTGCGGTACTGCAACCTGGGGAGAAGTGGAAGATTATACTGTAAACATTACAGCGGCTTGTACTCCCCCTTCGGCTCCAACTGGTACAACACCTCAAACATTTTGCGCCTTCAATTCTCCAACCATAGCCAGTTTATCGGCAACCGGCACTTCACTAAAATGGTATTCGGCGGCAACCGGAGGAACTGCATTGTCCACTTCAACTGTACTTGTCAACAATACCCATTATTTTGCCTCCCAGACAGTAAGCAGCTGTGAAAGCACTGACCGACTTGACGTCACAGCCGCAGTTACAACCATTGCCGCCCCAACAGGGACAGCTGCTCAAACCTACTGTTCAGCTAGCTCACCAACTGTTGCCAATTTAATTGCAACGGGGACATCCCTAAAATGGTATGCAGCAGCAACTGGAGGAACTGCACTTGCCACTTCAACGGCACTTGTCAACAATACCCATTATTATGCCTCGCAAACCATAAATTCGTGTGAAAGTACAACCCGATTAAATGTAACAGTAACCCTTAGTGCTACACCTACAACACCAGCAATAGGAACTATTACGCAACCAACGTGTGCATTAGCCTCAGGTAGCGTAATCTTAAATTCGTTGCCTGCAACAGCCTGGACATTAACCCAAAATCCAGACGCCACAACTACTCAGGGAACGGGGACGAGTTTTACAAAAAGCGGCCTTGCCTCCGGAATTTATACCTATACGGTGACAAATTCTGCCGGATGTATTTCTGCATCATCGGCCAATGTGACAATCAACGCACAACCTTTAGCTCCTGCAGCTCCCACCGGTACCGCTGCTCAATCGTTTTGTGCCGGAATTTCCCCCACCGTGGCAACTCTTGTCGCATCAGGGACTGCCCTAAAATGGTACACAACTTTAACAGGAGGCACTTCGCTGGCAACCACGACTGCCTTGGTTGATGCCACTCATTATTACGCCAGTCAAACGGTGAGTGGTTGTGAAAGTTCAGCAAGGCTGGATGTGACTGTTACTGTAACTGCAGCTCCTGCTGCCCCTACCGGATCGGCAGCTCAAACATTCTGTTCAGGGGCAACTACCGGAACCGTGGCGAATCTGGTTGCAGCAGGATCCTCGATAAAATGGTATAGCGTGGCTACCGGAGGTACAGCATTAGCAACAACTACAGCTTTAGTCAATGGTTCCCACTATTATGCAAGCCAAACAGTCAATACCTGCGAAAGCGCTTCCAGATTAAATGTCACAGCAACGGTTAACGCAACTCCATCTGTACCAACAGTTGGAACAATTACGCAACCGACTTGTGCACTTGCTACTGGAAGTGTTATTTTAAATGGACTGCCATCTACGGGAACCTGGACATTAACCAGGACACCGGGTACAATAACTACAACAGGAACAGGAACGACTAAAACAATAACCGGCCTTGCTTCGGCAACATATACGTATACCGTAACAAGTTCAACCAATTGTATCTCTGTTTCCTCTGCAAATATTGTAATTAATGCACAACCGGCAGCTCCCGCCGCACCAACCGGAACAGCAGCTCAATCGTTCTGTACCGGAGCGACCGTTGCGAGTTTAGTCGCAACCGGGACATCGCTTAAATGGTATACTGCCGCAACCGGTGGCACAGCTTTGGCAACGACGACAACGTTGGTAAACGGAACTCACTATTATGCATCCCAAACGGTAAGCACCTGCGAGAGTGCCACAAGATTCAATGTGACGGCAACCGTAAATGCCTTACCTGCAGCCCCTGCTGCCATTGGAGGCACAAAGTCCGTTTGTGTTGGGAAAACTACTACCTTGACAGATACAACCACCGGAGGTGTATGGAGTAGCTCGAATACCTCCGTTGCGACAATCGGCACAACGGGAATTGTAACTGGTATAGCAGCTGGGACAGCTACGATCACCTATACTGTCAAAAATGCAAGTGGATGCACCCGAAGTGTAACGACCACCGTTACCGTAAATCCGATTGCCGCTCAACCTGGCGCTTTTACGGCGTCAACGGCAAGCGTTACCCTGGGTCAGTCAAGAGTCAGGTATACGGTGCCATTGGTGTCCGGTATAACGTATAAATGGAGCTACTCAGGTACAGGAGCCACCATAACAGGCACAACCAATTCGGTCTTGGTCAGTTACTCATTAACAGCCACTTCCGGCACACTGGGAGTTACTGCAACAAACAGTTGCGGAACAAGTATTGCCAGGACAATTGCGATATCCGGATTAAAAGCTGCCATTATCCCTGCCGCTACAATACAGGGATCAGCAGAAGCCCCCGCAGATGTACAGGTAATTACTCCTCGTTTAAATGAACTAAAAGTCTATCCAAATCCTACTTCGGGCCAGGTAACTTTTGAATTTCAGATTACTCAGGATGCAAAGGCGAAGCTCGACATCTACACGATGAATGGGCAGCATATTTCAAGGATTTTTGATGCGGATTTAAAGGCCGGAGTGATTCAAACCGTATTGTTTGATCAGTCCTTGCCATCGGGTATCTACCCATGTATTCTGACCTGGAAAGGGGAAATGATCACTGTTAAACTTATTATTGTTCAATAATAGGTTTATTATTAAAGGGATAGGCAACGCCGTTTCAAAACTATTTGGAACGGCGTTGCAACACCTAAAGGAGGATAACAAATGTCAAAACCTGTAATTAAAATGCAAAGTCATGGCAGGAACACTTAATTAAATCGGCACCTTCTGTTTTTAGTGCAAGCGGCAAATTATTTTTACATCCTGAGCAGATGAGGCAAATGTACCTGGGCGATTGGCGGACAATTATTTTATTTGGTGAACTGATCTCTGCATTTTTGTTCCTATTCCCTAAAACAAATAAAATCGAAACGTTGTTACTTAAAGCGGATATGGACCTCTCAATTACCATTCATATAACTGGGAGAATGAGAATTGCGATGCCTTCCGTTACATTTATCCTGATCCGGGTAATTGGATTTATAAGAAATCCCTATCTCCATAAAAAAGAATTAGTATGACTATTGAAGAAGAATTAAAGGGGCGCTTTCGGAATGATTACCATAAAGGATTGATTAATCTGACCTACACTGCCAGGCAGTTAAGTTATGAGTTCTTTCAATCGCTTAAATCACATAATATTACCGAACAACAATATAATGTACTCAGGATCTTGCGCGGTTTCCGTTCGGAAGCCCCCCTTTGTATTGGCTTCATAAAAGAGCGGATGTTGGATAAAGATTCTGATGTAAGCCGGATCATCGATCGGCTCTATGAAAAAGAGCTGGTTAGCAGGGAAGAAAATCCAACCGACCGCAGGCTTAAAACAATAGAGATTACTGAAAAGGGGTTAGGCTTACTGGACCGACTGTTCGATTGTGAAAAGAAAGCAGATACCCTTTTAAACAATCTTTCTGATAATGAAATAAGTGAATTAAACGCTCTACTCGATAAAATCAGGGGGTAAGTGCTGAACGGTGTAAGTTTGGTAAAAAGGATAAAAACAAGAATTTTAAATAATATGTCGTAAAGATTGCCTTCTTTGGTTACTGCAATTAGCAACATTACATCTTTAATATGCGACATCTATTTATTCTCACTACTTATATGATAAAATGAATTTATATTTTTAGATTTGCCGCGCTGCAAACCAACTCAAGGAGTTAACTCGAATAGTTTCCTGGCTTTGCCTTAAATTAATTTTAATGATGAAATTTGTCTGGTCAGTTTTAATCGTGTTATATTCTTTTAATGCCACCTATGCAGCTAACAGATATTCATTTAACGATTTTAAAAACAGCAAGTTAACTGATGTTTTCTTAGCAGGAATTTACCAGCCACTTGAATTCGGAGATAGTTTAACTGGCAGGACAAATGAACTATTTTTGGATTCAGTTTCAGCCCGGACTTCAGTTAATACATTGGCCAATGAGGCATTTGATCCCTGTTTAAGTGATCCTATTTATCCCACCGCTGTCGACTTTAATCTTACGCCACAAGTCTTAGATTTCAAACATCGGGAGCTTACCTGTGCAGTTTCCCCTAACCCCAATCTTACCTTTACATGGGATATGGGTGACGGGTCAAGCCGAATAACCGGATTAACAGTTGTTCAACACACCTACGGGATTATCAATGGTGATGCAACGATAACAATAACCCTCACGGTCAAAAATACAGCAGGTTGTGAAATAAAAGGAACCAAAACTGTCGAATTAATATCCTTTATTCCCAATATTTTCACCCCCAATGGTGATGGTATAAACGATGTTTTTATGCCCAATACGTTGATCACAATTCTGGACCGTTCAGGGACTATCCTTTATCACGGGATAACCGGATGGGACGGGACCTATAAAGGTAAAATTGTCAACCGCGACACCTATTTTTATTTGATTGAGCTCATCGATAAGGATCTCAAAATGCACACCCATAAGGGATATATAACCTTAGAGAAATGAACCTGTTATGATGAGACTATTCCTGGCAAGTGCTTTTTTACTGATCATTCTTTTGCCCCTTCAGCAGGTGAAGGCCCAGGCAGACATAAGTACAGCGACCCATTGGTACAACCGGGCCAATTACAATCCGGCAGCCATCGTAAAAACCGAATACATCTATTTTTTCACCAACATTCGCCAGCAATGGATTGGGGTTGACGGAGCCCCAACAGTTTTCAACGCACAGGCGTCACAATATATCCACAAAATGCACTCTGCCTTTGGAATATCTCTTGTAGGTGAAAAGATCGGAGCAACACAGGTTTATAACCCAATGGCGACTTATGCCTACAGACTCTCCAATGATGAGGATTGGTCACTGGGGATGGGGCTTTCGGCCGGAGTGTTCAGCAGGACGGTTAATCGCTCACTGTTTCAGCCTGAAACCCCAAACGATCCCTCAATTCCCTATGGAAAAGTTCTCTATTCAACCCCCGATGCGAACCTGGGTTTCGAATTTCAAAATAAATACCTGATTTTCAGCCTCTCTTCAACCCATATTCTTTCGATCAACAAACCGGATCAGATCTTTCTGAATACAAATCACAGGTATGGCTCATTAATCTATAAGAGCTCAGATCCGGACTTATTGAATTACCATATCGGGCTGCAAGTGGTAAACCGTCGTGATCTTACGGTCTGGGAAGGGAATATAAGTTTAAGGTTTAAGCGTCCCACATTGCTCCAGAGTGGACCGAGAGAGATGTTCGATGTGGGGTTAACCTATCGCTCTTCCAACCAGATGACTGTGCTTTTTGCGATAAATGTCAGGCGCGACTTAAGGGTTGGTTACGCCTATGACCATAGCTTTATTCCGGGCTTCAGCTCAACCGGAACCCACGAACTGATGCTCGAAATCCGAATCCCTTCAAAAGCCTCAGCTACAAACGGCCAATTTGCTACCCAGGAATATTGGTATCATTAAACAGTAGAATTCAGAAGATAAATTGATTTATTTTACGAGGAAAAAAAATCCTGATAAAAAAAATACTGACTCCTGATTTTGACTATTTTTCGCATAACCAAGATACCTTTAATCATGATATTTACAGACACAATTTTCACATTTCAAACAGCCTATTTCATCAGTTCCTTTATTACCCTGCTGGCTCTGATCAACCCCATTCAGAAAATATTTCTTATCAACTCGCTGCAAAGCCAGCTCACAGACAAGGAATTACGCTACATATCCATCAAATCATCCCTGACTGCATTTATTATTTTGGTTTTCTTCCTGTTTCTTGGGAATTTGATTTTCACCTATGTCTTCCGAATCGAACTTTACTCCTTCCGGGTAACCTGCGGGATGGTTTTGGTTTACAGCGGTTGGATGGCGCTTCATCAGGGAGTTTTAATCAATATTGGAAAAGATGTAAGTATCAGGGATATTTCATCCGTACCAATCGCCATTCCGATGATTGCCGGCCCGGGCACAATCACCGCAACAGTAACATTTCCTGCACAATATGGATCTCTGGTAACTGTTCTAGCCGTCTTTGCTGCGCTGGCTGTAAATCTGGCAATCATGCTTTTCGCTAAAAACATAGGCAAAGTAATGATCAAACTAAACGTGATGTCTGCTTTGATCAGAATAATTGGGTTAATAATTGCCACAATCGGAATCCAGATGATTTTTGACGGAGGAATTGAATTCCTAAAAATGCATGGACTGATTAAAATAGTTTAAAGCGATCCGGCTCATTTGCTTCCCTTCCTAAAGCCGCATCTTCCCGGAAACTGTTCTGCTTTATTTAAACAGATTTATTTAAAATTCAGCCTGAATCAAAGCTGTTTTAAGTAATGAGGACAATATAATGTCGCATGTTAACCAAACGATATGTCTCCGCTATGCGGCTGAGATTTTTGTATTCCATAAATTATACCAAACTAACGGCGCGATGCACCTTAACCTCTAATGAGCCGTGTAACGGCGTAAGTTTGGTAAAAAGGATAATTAGCTAAGAATTAGTAAGCCACCTCGCGGCGACAGAATTGATGACTAACCAACGTTCATTCAAAAATAATTATCACTCTAAGATTAGAAACTGTTTAAATTTTACATTTCTTCTTTGTTTGGGTGTATTTCTTTTTATCAAAAATGTGCCGCAAGCATATAATATGGGTAGAAGGTGTAATAAAAAGTAAAATATTTCGCCCCATCCGGGCACATCCGGGACAAAACCGTCCATTTTATTCTGTCTTCTACCACCATTTAATCCCTAACTGGATGGAAAATCAAAATTTAAACAGTCTCATAGTAAATATTTTTTTACATATCAAACAATACCTTTTATTTAGTCTCATTATTGATAATATTATTTATATTTGCCGCCATTTGTAAACTTTTAATCTCGTATATCAAAGGCAAAAGTAAATTATTTTTAAAATTGCCCGAACACGCTTAAAAGATTGCGTTCTAACTGGTATTGAATCGTTAAATAGCCTTGATTTTAATTTATCAGGGTGCCTGTCTCTTTTGCATATATTGCATCTCCAGCCATGCTATTTCACTTTTCTTCGACCTTTAGTTAAATAAAGTTGTCACGAATTAAAATGAAAAGCATGGTAAATCACTACTCCGATGTTAGTAGCTCCGTATTCCTTTACACCCGACGCGCATTACAACTGTGTCTGGTGATTATGCTTTGCGCCTTCGGAGCACTGAACCTTCAGGCTCAAGGTGGGTACGGCTCTCGCCCAACTGCTCCATCGATAACCAATACCGGAGCTAATATTGTGGGAGGCGCCGGATCTTACTGGGTGGTGAGTAATGGGCACTTCACCCTGGTCAGCCCGTTTGCTGTCAAGGCAGCAACGATGGACAACCTGACCATCGCCGCAGGGGGATCACTCACTCTCACACCAACAACCTGCCTGACTGTCAGCGAAACACTCTCCAACAACAACACTTCAGAAACAGGGATTCGCGTAAAAAGCGATTCCACAGGAACAGGATCACTCATTACTGCAGTGGCCACAAAAACAGGAACAGCTGTTGCCGGACGCTGGCTGTCTGCCGGTAAGTGGAATCTGGTGTCAGCACCAATTAATCAGACCGTCTCTACCTTTCTCTCTGCTAATCCCGCTATCGAAACCAACGGCACCCTCAGGGCTATGATGGACTATAACCCCGGACAAAGCAACTGGAACCCGTTCTTTACAACAGGAGCCAGCGATGGCACCCTGGGCGACGGCCGGGGATTCGGAATGCACATCGGACCGACCAATGCAGCAGTCACCTTTACCGGATCACTCCAGGCCGGAATACTAACTGCTACCGGTCTTACTCCGGGAGCATGGAACTGTATCGGAAATCCTTACACCTCGGCTATTGGCATAAACGCTGCAAGTTCTGCAGTCAACGATTTTTTAACCGTCAATTTGGCGGCAACATCCAACCTCGATCCTTCGTACGGGGCTATCTATATCTGGGAACAACCCGATGCGCTGAATAGTCAGCCCGGAGGATACACCATCATCTCCAATGTGCCACTCTCTTCACCGGCATACAATATTCAGCAGGGGCAGGCCTTTTTGGTCAGGACCAATACCAACGCTACCTCGGTCAACTTTAACCACGACATGCAGCTTCATATCCCCAATTTGGCGTTGAAGGCAGCCGCCATCTCCTGGCCGGTAATTCAGCTCACCGCCACAGTAAACAGTCAGAAAAGCACCTCCTACCTTGCCTTTAATGATCAGATGACCAAAGGGCTCGATCCTACTTACGACGTGGGGATGCTTCACACTAATGCACCTTTGTCGGTGTACACCCGTTTGGTAGAAGACAATGGGGTTCCCTTCGTGATTCAGTCGCTTCCCGGAAGCAGCATCAGTAGTTATGTTATCCCTGTCGGACTCGAGAGTACCGCAGGCGGAGAGGTAGTCTTCTCAGCTAAAACCATCAGCCTTCCTTCCGATTGCAAGGTAATACTCGAGGATAAGGCGACTAAAACATTTACCGATCTGGAAGCAGGTGACTACAAAGCCAGCATTGCAGCCAACTCGGCAATCGCCGACCGCTTTCTGCTTCATACATCCACTAAAACGATCAGCGACTTGCCGGTTCAACCATTATTAAGCGATCTGAATGCCTTCGAATTTCAAAATTCAGAGATTCACATCGTAGGAAAGGTAACGGCCCAGGCAGTAGCGACTCTTTACGATGCTTTGGGACGGATCGTTTTATCCAGCAAACTTAACGAAGGTGATCTGAATACGATACCAACACCCAATATGAGTAGCGGGATCTACGTGCTTAAGGTGGTCGATCATGGGGTTATGCACCCTTTTAAGTTGCTGATAACGCAGTGATTAGTTATGAGTTATAAGTGATGAGTTATAAGTGATGTGTGATCAGTGATAAGTGATGTGTGATCAGTGATGAATGATGAGTTATAAGTGATGAGTGATCAGTCATAAGTGATGTTTGATCAGATATAAATGATGTGTGATCAGTGATAAGTGACGAGTGATCAGATATAAATGATGTGTGATCAGTGATAAGTGATGAGTGATCAGATATAAGTGATGTGTGATCAGTGATAAGTGATGAGTGATCAGTGATAAGTGATGAGTGATAAGTGATGAGTGATCAGATATAAGTGATGCGTGATCTGTGATAAGTGATGAATGATGAGTTATAAGTGATGAGTGATCAGATATAAGTGATGAGTGATCAGTGATAAGTGATGAATGGTGAGTT
>CAIVCR010000058.1 GCA_903904515.1 uncultured Bacteroidia bacterium | reverse complement strand
TCGTGCGTTTTCGTTATCCCGGGGTAAGCAATCCGTCAGGTGACGGATTGCTTACCCCGGGATACAAATATGACGCCCCGTCGGGGCTGCCCGAGGGCGAGGGTGACTTCAGAGAAAGTGCTGATTTCAACCTGGAAAGGCTCTTATTCCAGAGTTGCTTTTTTCATACCCTGAAGGGGTGTGATATGAATCGAAGATCGGCGAAGCCCATAGCCCGGGGTGGGTGATCCGGGTGACCACGCGGCGCGATCGTATCTTAATTGAAAATCCGGTCCGCGTTCGCCGCATGAGCCAAATATTATTTCTTGTGGGAGTTTTTTAACCAAGGAAACTTAATATTATGCCTTATCGGATGTTCTGCCAACCGATGCGGTGAAGGATAGAACTTTTCATTCCTGAAAAATTATGGGAACAGATATCCCCCTTAGAAAAAGGGGGGCCAGGGGGGGGGTTTTTCGGAATATCCAATTTTCATTGTCAGGATTATCCGTTCATACTAAAAGCTTCCAGAAATCGTAAAACCGGGCAAGTAAACCATCGTTGATTTCAATTCAATTTTCTATAATCTCTCCATATTCAAACGACTCTAACACTGCCAATAATAAGATTGGTTTATGAGGTGCCGGTCCAAACTTGGTTGGAGCTCTTCGTAATGAAGTTATTTGCTGAAAAATGGATGACAATTTTATAATAGATTAATAATGGGTCTTTTTTACCAAAGAATTGATCACACGGCATTTTTAAACTCATTATAGCGTATATCAAGTAACTCTTTACTTGGCCTTGAACTAATATTTGTAGGCAATATAAGTTTGTTACCATGCATTTGTTGAATACCAAACTTAAGCATCGGCCCATCTATCTCATTTAAAATATCTTCTCGGACATGGACATGATAGTCTGGGGTAATTCCAATAATGTTACTATCAAAAGCTGCATGATGTATTTTACAAAGAGAGAGGCCATTTGTGACAATTGCCCTTCCTAATATTTCTCCATCCCCAATAATATGGGCTGCATCAAGAAGAGGCCTATGCCTTAAAGCACAAATTGCACAATGTTCTTTATATGCAATTAAAACAAGCTCCCTAAAGGTTGATTGATGTAATCTTTGTATCATTTGCCTTGTAGCATATCGTCTTTCAACCTCACTAGGTTCGCCTATCATCAATTCATTTTCTGGCAAAATATAGGATTTTGTTTGGGCTTCGACAATAAAACTTAAATTTTTTATATCATCGAACATTACAAATACAGGCCATTGAACAAGGTACTTTCCTTTCGAGACTTCGTGCATGTATATCAATGGAATTTTGTTATTCATACAATTACGAAGACCAACATTTACCCAGTGATTGGGATTATCTCCCATATATCTGTATTTTATTCTATTATCGGAAATAAACTCATCATCATAAATACTTTCGGAACGCGACTTTATCGAAATTGGGAATTGCATTTGTTTTGGTTTCCAAATTCCTTGTTGGCCAGTCAACACAATTCGTTCTTTCTTGAAAAAGAAATCATTGGCCAAAACTTTAGAAGGAAAAACAAAGTCAGGAAATTGTGGTAACAATGATTTTAACCAATCAAAAGATGCCATTCTGATTTGGTGGCTAAGAAGTTCTTCCATTTTGGAATTAAGATTTAGGAAATTAGGTTAAATAGCCCTTGCTTTTCACATATTGAGTCGACTAAAGCATGCAAATATACTAAACATAATCCAGGCCTTTATTAGTTCGATTAGAATTCTTTTTAGAAAAAAATTCTACTCTAAATGCAAATATATATTATAGGTGATTTGAAATATACGTCTAGTCTTTGTATTAGTCCTGAATCAAAAATAAAGAGACAATTCTGCAATCTGAATAATTAACGATAGCAAAAAAAAGTCCGGAAAACATTGGGGTTTCACATATTTTAAAACGCTATCTTTGAATTTATTACCGGAATCAAGGCTGTCTGATAAATAAGCCATTTTTAACCACAAGGGACACAACGAATAATCGCAATGGGCACAAGTAACAACAAAACAATAAATTACAAAATGGGAAAAATGAAAGTATTTATTGTAGGTTCCGGAAAGCTGGCAAATGCGCTGTTAACGGCCGATTTGTCCATTGAGTCATGCGAAATCGTGAAATGGGAGTCTCCAGACCAAACCTTCACTGAGAAATCCATTATCATACACGCCGGTTCGGGACGACAACTAAAGGAGGTTTGTGAATTCTGTACCAGGACAAAGTCCCCATTTATCGAGCTATCCACTGGTCTGGAGACGGAAAATATGGAACCTGATTTCCCGCTGATTATTTGCCCTAACACCTCAATGTTACTGTTAAAGACCATGAAGATGCTCAAGGCGCATGGTCCCGGTTTTGCAAATTATGACATCGCTGTCACAGAATCCCATCAATCCACCAAACTTACAGAACCAGGAACGGCCCATGCGTTTGCCAGTTCATTAAATTTCCCCGCAGATAAAATCGTTTCCGTAAGGGATCGTGAGATTCAGCGGAATACAATCGGGATACCGGAAGAATACTTAGAGAAACATGCCTGGCATAAGCTAGTAATCCGGGATGGGAACGATGAAGTTACCATTGAGACAAAAGTGCTGGGACATGATTCGTACGCCAAAGGGGTTAAGACAATCCTTGAAATGATCCTAAAAACAAGGCTGGAAAATAAACGATATGCGATTTTGGAGTTAATCAATTAAAGAGAGATTCCTCAATCCGCTACGCTCCTTTCGGAATGACATTGGTCTGAGGTTAAAGTTGTCTCAAAAGTATTTGAAGATTAACCACAAGGTTCGCAAGGGATATTCACAAAGTGCACAAGGATTTATCATTCAATATTTTACTATTGTGTGCCTTGTTAATTCTTTGTGCACCTGGTGGTGAAAAAAGACTTTTGACAAACCCTCACCCTAGTCAAATGAAAGGATGTCATTCTGAACGAAGTGAGGAATCTTATTATTGGAAAAAAATTTCATAGTATCGCCCTTATGATTACCTTTAATCCTGAAAACATATAATCTAATCCCATAACTCATGAGACCTCTGATCCTCACACTTCTTTGTCTGATTGCCTTGTGTAATGCAGCTTTTGCGGAGAGCTCCGCAAAGAATCTATCCACAGCAGCAGCCCTCTCAAAATACGGGACACTCTTAAAAAACAAAACCTTCCTGGTCTTCCCTGAAACAAGGGAATCCCCACTCAAATGGTTTGATTCAATCCCAGAAAAGAAGATCGAAGCGGCCCTTCATCCCAAAGAGTTTGAATTGTCGGCACAACCGGGTGAGCTTTTTGTCTTTCAGGCCGGGTTATGGGCTCTGGAGAAAGATATTACTGATATGCAGATCCTCTTTTCAAGTCTTAAAGATGCTGGCGGTCATAAGATTGCCGCTACCCGGATGACCTGTTTCAACCTGGGTGGTGTCGACTTCCTGGGAAACCCGTTTTCAAAAACAGTTGATGTTCCCGCCCGACGGGTTCAGGCGCTCTGGCTGGGAATAGATCTTGAGAACATTGAGCCGGGAGACTATAAAGGGACAGTTTCATTTCTTTCGGGGGAGGAACAGCGCGACGTTCCTGTTTTATTGAAAGTTGCAGGGGAAGCAGTTCCCAATCATGGCTATAACGAAGGATCCCGCTTATCACGCCTGGGGTGGCTAAATTCTACCGCCGGAATCAATGAAGAGATTACCAGGGGTTTTCTTCCCGTTAAGCTTGAAGGAACCAACGTAAATATCCTGGGACGAACCCTGACTATTTCAGAAAATGGTCTCCCCTCATCCATTGAGAGTTATTTTGATCCTTCCAACCAATCACTCGTTAATAAGGGTGAGCCCATAATCAGTCATCCTTTCCGGTTCGTGATTGAGAAGGAGAACGGTGAGCTGATTCATCTTATCCCTGGCAAACTGATGTTACGGGAAAGGACACCTTCCAAAGTTGTCTGGAGCGTCAAAAACAGCTCGGATGACCTCGATCTTGATTGCACGGGACAGATGGAGTTTGATGGCTTTGTGGATTATAAGCTTCGGTTAACCGCCAAAAAACCGTTAAAAATTAAGGATATCCGTCTTGAGATTCCCGTTGCGAAAGATAAGGCCGAATATATGATGGGACTTGGTCACGAGGGTGGATTCCGCACCCCCGACTGGAAATGGAACTGGGATCTCACCAAAAACCAGGATATGCTGTGGGTCGGTGCTGTAAACGGCGGTCTTCGTATAAAATGGAAAGCGGAGAACTACACACGTCCGCTGGTTAATATCTATTATGAATTTGGTCCGCTGAAACTTCCGCCCTCATGGGGAAACGGGGGTAAAGGGGGTGTGACTGTTTCGGGGAAAGATAATGAGGTGGTGATCAACGCCTTTTCAGGAAGCCGTGAAATGAATCCCGAAGAGACCCTGAACTACGATTTTGAGCTGCTGATCACGCCGTTCAGGATTATCGACCGGCAGAACAAGTTTGGCGACCGGTATTATCACGGTGGGGGAACCAACACCTCGGTAAAAGTTGAAAATGCCAAAAAGGCGGGGGCTAATATCATCAACATCCACCATGCCGAGGATATCTATCCGTTTATCAACTACCCCTATCTCGATGCGAACGTGGAGGCTCTTAAAAAGCTCGCAGCGGATGCCCACAAGGAGAATCTTCGTCTGAAAATGTATTACACCACGCGTGAACTCACCAAGAATCTCCCGGAGTTCTGGCCATTCAACAGTCTCAACGGTGAGGTGATCTTCCCCGGACCAGGAAATGCGAGTCGCACGGAAGCGCTACACCCCACCGGTCCGAATGAATGGCTGATTAAAAATATGCGAGAGAAGTATATTCCCGCGTGGTACAATATGGTGAAGGAGGGTCAGTTTAAAGGGGAGACCGATCTTTCGGTGATCACCACTCCCGAAAGCCGTCTCAATAATTTCTACATTGCCGGATTGGAGTGGATGGTGCAGCACATCGGCATCGACGGCGTTTATATCGACGATGCGGCACTCGACCGGTTTACGCTGCGACGTGCACGAAAGGTGATAGACCACGACCGTCCCCAGGGGAGAATGGACCTGCACAGCTGGAACCACTTTAATAAATGGGCCGGGTTCACGAACTGTCTCAACCTGTATATGGATCTGCTCCCCTATTTCGATCTGGTTTGGATTGGCGAGGGGCGCGACTACAACCGGATGCCCGATCACTGGCTTGTTGAAGTCTCGGGGATTCCGTTTGGTCTTCCGGGACAGATGCTCGAAGGGGGAGGAAATCCATGGCGGGGAATGGTCTATGGAATAACCAACCGTGCAGGATGGACGGAAAACTCTCCTTCCGAGATGTGGAAATTCTGGGATACCCATCAGATTAAAGATAAACTCATGGTAGGGTACTGGGAGAAAGGATCACCCGTGGTCTCCAAAAATCCGATGATCAAAGCCTCTGTTTTCAAAGGAAAAGATGAGGTGATTATTGCGGTGGCAAACTGGACGGAAACTGATCAGGAGGCAGGCTTAACTGTTGACTGGCCGGGTTTGGGAATTGATCAGGCCAAATCGGAACTTTCGATTCCGGAGATCCCTGGTTTTCAGACCGGACAAGCGGCTGTTTCATTGGATAAGCTGACTATCCCGGGGAAGAAGGGGTATTTGATTGTGATTAAAAATAAAAAATGATTTTAGTGACCGGGTGACTTTCAGTTCCTGCACATAGTCACCCGGTCACTTCCATGCTCTCCACTTCCAATGGGGAAACCAAAAAATAATACACCATGCTAAAGAATCAATTTTCAGTGCTGATACTAATGTGTGCGCTCATGCTTGCCCAATCGGCAATTGCTCAGAATTACAACACCAAATCGACTTTACCCGGTGCCAAACCGGCTGTTGGGGTGAAAAAAAATGAAGCAAAGAGATCGTCGGTTGAGCATGTGATCATCGTGTATAAAACACATTTCGACATCGGTTATTCCGAAACCATCCAGCAGGTTGTGCATGATTACCGCACCTCGATGGTGGACCGTGTGCTTGAGGCCATTGAAAAAAACAGCAGTCAGCCAAAGGATAACCAGTTCGTGTGGACTATCTCGGGATGGCCGATGAAGCAGATTCTCTGGGAGGGACAGGAACCCGAACGAAAGCGGAAAATTGAACAGGCTATCCGGGACGGGAATCTTGCGATTCATGCCTTTCCATTCACCATGCACTCTGAGACATCCGATCCGGAAGATCTTGTACGCGGATTAAATATCTCCTCGACGCTGGCCCGCACATACGGGCAGCCGCTTTCAACGAGTGCGAAAATGTCGGATGTCCCGGGACATTCGTGGATCATTCCGACACTATTCACACACGCCGGTATAAAATTCTATCACATGGGTGGTCCGGTGGTCAACAGGGAGCTTGGACTACCTCCTTTTTTCTGGTGGGAAGGACCTGACGGATCGAGGCTCCTTACGCTTTACAACAATGGATATGGCAGCGATCCGCTTCCTCCGGCTGACTGGCCTTATAAAACCTGGCTTTACATCAATATGACCGGAGATAACCAGGGTCCTCCCGATCCGGAATCGGTAGCCAAAGATCTGGCTTTTTACAAAACCCGCGGAATAAATGCCAAAGTTGGGAAGATGGATGATTTTGCAGAGACTATTCTAAAGGAAGATTTAAGCAAACTTCCCATAGTCAGAAGTGATATTGGCGATGTCTGGATTCATGGCACGATGAGTATGCCCGCCGCAACAAAGCTTGCCCTCAATGTTCGTCCTTCGATAGGCGGTTTGGATGAACTCTCTACCCTTGAAACGATCTGGGGAATCTACCGTCCCGACCTTCGGAAGGTTATTGGGGATGCCTACGAACAGAGTCTCCTGTACAGCGAACACACCTGGGGACTTGCCAATCAGCATTATCTGAAAGTCCCTTACGGAAAGGCCTGGCAGGATCTTTGGGAGCAGGGGTTGCCTCCGCAATACGAGTTGATGGCAGGGTCGTGGAAAGACAAGGCGGGTTATATCGATAATGTTCAAAAGCTGATTGCAAATCCCTACAAGGATGCCATAGCTTCCCTGGCAGACAATGTCCGGGTGGAGGGGAACCGCATCGTCGTTTACAACCCGCTGCCATGGAAACGGGATGGCGCCATCGACCTCGATACGCGGCTGATCTTTGGCAACGACTTTATCTCGCTCAAGCCTGTCGATGGTGGACCTTTGCTTGCCGTTGCCCATGAATATCCGGCCCTTGAGAACAAAGCACCCATGTCGCGCTTTGTAGCCAGAGATATTCCGGCTATGGGTTATCGCACATATATCGCCTCAAAAGAGAGCGCAGAAATTCCAAGGCTCGAGGGGGATCTTCATTCGGGTGTGATTGAAAGTCCATTCTTTAAGGCTACCCTTGATGCAAAACGCGGAAGAATTGTCAGTCTGATCAATAAAAAAACGGGTAATGAGATGGTTGACGCAAATGCTCCCCAGGGGTTTGGACAATATTTCTACGAACGGTTCGGCTACAAGCAGATTTACGACTGGATTGCAAAATCGCTATATCCGCAGTATAATGCCCACAAGGTTTGTTTTACGGCTTACGATATGCCCCAGGATGTTGCTTATTCTTCGGCCCTCCCGGAGAATATGAACCTGACGATTGAGAAATCGGCGATCGATGTCAGGGCGGTCATGACTGGAACAATTCCCGGTCCCGGACAACCTCAAAGGATATCCATGACCTTAACTTTGTCGGGGTTCACACCCACGGCGAATCTTGAAATAAGCTGGCAGAAACAACCCGATACATGGCCCGAGACGGCATGGATCGCCCTTCCGTTTAAAATCGATCATCCCAAATACCGGCTTGGCAGGATGGGTGCCGACGTCGATCCTGAAAAAGATATGATCGTGGATAATTCCAATTATCACCTCTGGTGGGTAAACACCGGAGTCTCGATCTTCAATGAAGTTACGGGTGCAGGTTACGGCGTTTGTTCACCCGATGCACCGCTGGTAAGTATCGGCGAGCCTGGCGAATATCAATTCGACAAACGGTATGAGCCCCAAAATCCGTATCTCTATCTAAACCTCTATAACAATCACTGGCGTACCAATTTCCCGGCCTGGATCGGCAACGGGGAGCGGATGAGCGCCAGGGTAACCATCCGGGCGTTTGATAAATTTAGCCCGGAGAGTTCCCTTTTCACACCGGGAATGGAGACCCGTGTGCCATTGCTGGTTGCTTGTTCAAAAGTTAAGAACGGGAAATTACCGGCGACACAACAAGGAGTTTCACTGTCACGTAAAGGGGTTGCTCTGACAGCTTTCGGCCCGAACCCTGATGGGGATGGGACGGTCTTTCGGGTTTGGGAACAAGGGGGTGCAGGTGGCAAACTGGAGGTGACGTTACCGGATGGTGCCCGGTTTACATCAGCTCAGCCTGTCAATCTTCGGGGTGAAAAGAGTGGTGAGCCCATCGGAATTATCGGTGGAAAATTAACTTTCGATCTGAATGCCTATGCTCCTGAAAGCTTTATACTGAAGTAACAGGTCTGAGGCTGTATCAAAAGTAAAAAATTTAACCGCAGAGAGCAGTCAAGGAAAACCGCAGAGGATCGCAAAACATTAAATACATAAGAACTGAATGTGTTTTAGTGACATTTTCAAGATTTAATAGATGATTTTTGCAATAATTTGACCTAAAGTATTGTAATTTAGTAATGAAAATTCGATAAAATCAAATTATAAGGATATGAGATATCAGGATAAAACCAGGGAAGAGCTGCAAAATGAGTTGGAAAAGCTTCAACTGGCTTATGATGAGCTAAAACAATCATTCGATAAAAAGCTGATAGCTGAAAATAAATCATTTGCTGAAATTGATAAATCTGAATCCCGGTTAAAGGATGCTCTGGATGATCTGTTGGAAAGTAATAACCACAATTGCCGCTTTATTCTTTTTTACCCCTGATCCGGTTCTCAAATGTCCCCTTTCTAAAGATAATTGTACTATCCCTGACCATTTGCTGCAACCGTTCGATTTCAGGAACCGACATCAGCTTCTGTTTTGCCTGTTCACGTTGGGGAGTCCGGTTTGAAGTTACATCAGGCATGCCGTACCACCAGGTGACCATTGAATAGGAGAGCAGGTTCCAGTAGTTCCGGATGTCGGTTCCGGGGGAGGCTTCCATATCAAACACAAGCCGGTTGGTAAAAGGGATATTATCCAGCATCCGGTTTCGCATACAGATATTATAACCTTTGGGATTTGCTGGATTGCCGATCCTGACATTTGACCCGAATGGCCGTGAAAAAACATCTTCGCCGGTTGGATTAACCCCACCTGCCCAGCCATAATAATCTTCGGTCCCGGTTCCAAAATGAGAGGGAAATTTGCGGCTCACATCTGCCTCATCAATATAAATTTTCTCATCTCCTTCGCCCCACCATCCTGTTCCGGGTGAGAGGACAGTTAAGGCATCACCGGCCACAACACCTTTACCTGTGATATCAACAAAATTCAGATCGAAGAAACGGTCTCCGGGCAATGGTCCCACATTGTTCCAGCTGGCATGGAAATACATCGAGCGGTCATTCCAGGTATAATCGCAAACAGTTAAACTGACCGCCACTGAAATCTCCTTTTCCTGCAGATTGATTAACGTTAAACTGGCAGAAGACAAATAGGGCATCATCCAGTTACAACTCATCAATCCATCCTTTGAAACAGAGAGGTTTCTCGTCGCAAATGGATTAATGGTGTCGGGACTGCAGAAGAGATCTCCAAGGGGAACCCAAATTGTTTGCTTACCGTCGAAGGTCATCTTCACAATGGTTGAACGGAGACTCTGCAATCCGCTTTTGGGATTAAGCCGGATCGTGAACTGGTTTACGGCATGTGTTCCATCAGGTAATCGGATGGTTAAACTGTCGTTTGGATTGATCGCCTTTTCAACAGTGCCGGTCCAATCTTCCTTTAGAGGAATCTGATTTTCCATCTTTTCAACAACCGTTTTCAGAAGTGGGAAGCTCCTTTTGTATAGATCTGTTGAGAAAGTCTCCACATTGCTGTTTTCCGGATAACCCCGGTAATTGATAATATTGTAAAAAGCCTTGTCATCGAGGGTGATTTTGCAGCTTTTTGCGAAAGGGATCGGAAGAAAGGAGACCCCTGCGCGGGCGGTAAAGGTGGCAAACGGCGGACGGATTGATCCTTTACCACTAAGCAAGGCGATGAAATTCTCATCTATCACCGGCTTTGTTGCTCCGTCGAGGTAGATTCTCACGTTCGGTCCAGTGCGGTTGTCAAAGTTGTAATAGAAGAAGGGGGTCCACATCCGGGTGATGCATCCGGGCCCGTCATGTTCCATGATCACATACTCTTTTTTGCCTCCGTTGATCTCCTCCCTGATCCAGGCAACACCATCACTGTCGGCAAACCAGCCCGGCTGATCGGGTGATACAGACTCGCGATTATAGCTGCTGGACTGTAACGATTTGTATTCCGGAACAGGAAAATAGGTTTCGGCAGATCGGTCACCCATCTCCTGGAGAAGTGATTTGAAGGTCACCAGGGGAGTCTGGGCGGAGATGACCATTCCCGAAAGGATTAAAATTAGAAAGGCAAAGGTTATTTTCATGAGGATATTTTTCATAAATCGGTTTTAAAAAAAGCATTTTAAATTCGCCACTAAGGCCCCAAGTCACAAAGGTTCACAAAATATAGATAATACTTCGTCAAAGAAGATATTGCGGTACGCTGTACCTTGTTCGAATACATTCTATCCCGGTTCTACAAATATAAACGGTGCTCTGCACCTTTGCATGTTTATGAAAAGAATAATTAGCCATTAAGCAAGAAAACACCAGGTAACCGTTTAAAGTTGTTACTTTTAAACTAAGGTAAAACTCTGTAAGAGTTTCCTGTAAATAACCTCCGGTTTTAACCGGAGGACGGGTGGAGAAAGAGCAAATTATCCGGAACTCTGTAGGAGTTCCCCAACCACAATTAAAGCTAACTTTCTGAATATTATCTAATTTTCTACTTCCCATACCAGAATGTTGCCAGCGCATAGTTCACTGGTCCGCCATACATTTGCCACGATTCCATGTCGAAGCGGAGGGAGTTTTTAAAAGGGATGGCATCCAGACTCCGGAGCCGTGAATTGACCGTCGTCCCTTTTTCTCCCGTATTGGCATCCCCGATCGGCTGTGCATTAAAAATGTTATTGAATGTTTCGGGGTGGCCCCAGGCATAACCGTAATAATCTTCGGAACCTGTGCCGAAATGATCGGGGAAGGTACTCCCGTCGATATATATTTTCTCATCTCCTTCGCCCCACCAGCCCCGGAAGTTTTTATAAACCTGCAGCATATCCCCCGCATATACTCCCTTCTGATTTTTCAGATCGGTAAAGTTGAAGTCTTTATTTGTCTTTGCAGGCATCTCATCCAACTTCTTATAATCGCCATGAAAATACATCGAACGGTCATCCCAAGGCCAGTTGTCGGTTGCCACTTCGACAGTTCCTGTAATCGGTTGATCCCCTTTATTGAGAATACGGATCGCCGCATTATTGTGGAAAGGCATAACCCAATAACAGGCCATATTTCCAGTTGTATCTACTTTCCGGTACCAGTCCTTCGCGGTCAGGAGCTGGTCCCCGCACCCAAAGAAGAAACCGGCAGGGACATCAACGGTTGTTTTCCCGTCAAAGTCAATCTGTAACCAGGCGTTCTTCACGGCATCATTCATATTTTCTGCTTTCAGCGAAAGACGGATCCGTTTTATTGCTCCAGGGTGATGGAGGCTGAGCACTTTTGAAGCACCAGGAGCAAGGGAGAACCTCCCATCATTTACCTTTTTCTCCTGCTGTGCCCGGGCCGATAATGGGGATAATTCCATAAATCGGCTCAGCTGCTGATTTGTTTTCTGCAGGATATCTGCGTATTTGATTGGTGTCTCTTTTGAAAAACTTTCCACCTTTACGTTTCCGTCATAAAGACGGTAGTTGATATTATACCAGAACCCTTTTCCTGCATCACCCCTGGGAACGTCGCTTGTGATTTTGATATGTTTTGCAAATGGGATCGGTGCAAAGAGGTTATGTCCGGGCTGGGCACCATAATTTATATTCAGTGAATCGCGGTCGACCGATCGCTGTGAAAGAGGGGTTCCGATGGTCTTGTTTTGTCCGATCAGGGCTCCTGTGTGGTCGGCTTCCCAGAAGGGGTTTACTTCCCCGTCGATATAAAACCGAAGATTATTTTTTTGATTGGGGTGTCCTGCCACCCAGAAACGGGTGATAGCGCCCGGACCATCACTATCCATAAGCACATATTCCTCACGCCCGTTGTTGATCTCTTTCCGGATATAATTGCTCCAGTCTTCGTTTGCAAACCACCCCTCTTTATCCTTTTCAACCGATCGCCGGTCATAACTGCTTGCCTGCAGCAGCCGGAATTCCGGTACCGGCCATTGTGCAAGTGACGATCTGCTTGTGAGCTCTTCAAGCAATGATTCAAAGGTGATTAGAGTAGTTTGCAAAGGCTGTATCTTTTTGTCCACGAATGTAAACATGTTCTGAGCAAAGCGATTACCCAGCAGCATCATTCCATCTGCATCGAAATGGGCTTCTCCTCCAATGCTGCCGCGCGTAAGATCAGTAGTGGATACAAGCCGGGAATTTGGATCGTTTTGACAGGCATCAGCCTGCACTTTTCGCGCAATATCTGCAAATGCCCAGGTATGACTGTTTATCTCTCCGACAACAAAAGGGAGATTTTTCAAACTAAGATCACGACGCACAGATTCCCTGAAAAGGGTGAGTAATGTGCCGTAATCCCCGGCCATCTTTTTACTGATTCCGGCTTCATGTTCCCCCTGCATCCAAAGAAATCCGGCGACTTCATAGTTTAATCCGCGATTTTTTAATTCGGTTAAAGCATTCTTAATATTGTTGATCAGGTTGGCATAAAGTAATCCGGAGTCTTTCCCCTCAGAGGAGGGATACCAGTTTCGACCTTTGTCATCAAAATTTTTTAAAGCGGGTATATAGTCGTTATAATCCTGACTTCGGGCAATCCCTGTTCCACCTTCGGCGTATTTGATGATTGCAATTTTTTCGCCGGGCTGTAGTTTTTGAAGTGTGAGGGCGAATCCTATCTCGGGGCCGAAGGAGCCATGTTTATAGGGTTCATCAGCCGAGATGTCCGATACACCCGGTTGAAGTTTTGTCCACCTGTTTTCGAAACCTGGTCGTGCGTTGCTGCCGGGCCAGAAGATCACGTTGGAAAGTTTACAAGTGTCTTCCTTCAGAAATGTTTTATAATCGTGCAGTTCTTTGATGTGGTTATACCCAACAGCATTTGACTGTCCGGCGAGGATATAAACCTTTATAGGTGGGTTTTGGGTGGAGGAAGATTTGGGCGCATTGGAATTTGCAGGTTTGCCCGAAGCCATAAACGAAAGGCAAATAAAAGCGATGAGGGAAATCGGATGGGGAATTCTTTTCATTTTTTTGTATGTTAATGTTGAACCCCCTTGAGGGTTCGGGTTACATGCATTTCCATTTACCCGGCATTTCGTGTCGGGCTATTCACCACGGATTTCATCCATGGTTATTTATGTTCAATCCCTACAATGATGGTTATAAATAAGTGTCTGCTTCAATTATAAGATTGCTTCGTCGCATCAGACCTGCTTAGTTCCTACTGAACATTTTGTTAAGCACGGCTCCTCGCAATGACAGATGGTCCACGGCGGTCAGAGAGATGGGAAGGGAGTGCGACCGAGTCGCCATCCCTTCCCATCTCTCATATAATCAAGTTATCTGTCATTGCGAGGAGCTCTGTTATAATTTTAAATGAAATGATTGATATCCTGAGCGACGAAGCAATCTTTAACACGGGTCGGCTTTCGTTGTTTGTGCAAAAAAGCAAAATTACATCTTAAATGCGGCATCTTTTATTTTGGACCTTTAAGAAATCAGTCAATTAGGGAATACGACATTATATACTACTTATTTCCGAATGCAAGCGATTCATTAACCATGATCGATTCATTCATCTTTAAATTAATCACTTTTGTTTTCCCGTTATACCGGATTGTATAAGCTCCCCCTTTATCCGATTGAATTTTTGCCTTTACAAGTTTGCCGTCTTTCCATTGAATATCGACAGTACAGGCTCCCCGTGCACGGATCCCTTTGATACTTCCAGTCGACCATTTGGATGGTAAAGCGGGTAAGAGAACCAACTCGCCATATTGCGACTGAAGGACCATTTCGGTGACATTGCCTGCTGCGAGAATGATTGACTCCATGAAAAACGGAGTCTCGGGAACCGGCTGATCGCCGTAATGAGCCCTGGTTTCATACTGGATCATATTATCCAGTGTCGATTCCCTTAAGATATCGTTGTAAATTTTGTTGGCATGATCACCATCAAACACCCTGAGCCATGTCGAAAGCCGCGCATTGCGGCTCCAGGCTTGTGAGGTGTAGTTGTCAAAACTCATCCCTTCATGCTGACATTTGGTGGGGAATAGGGTGCTGTTTCCCAGATCGGGACGGTGCAGGGTGACGAAATCATTATCTCCGCGTTGAATAAGTGTGAGCTTAATTGCATCAATTAAAGCGGCGGGCTCCTTAAAAGGGTTTATCTGCTTACAGGGTTGCAAGGCAAGCAAATGTGACAGGTGACGGTGCTGACAGTTGGGATCATCAATATCTTCAACCCACTCCTGGAACTGTCCAAGGCGGCCAATCTTGAAAGGCATTAAGCGGCTTTTGGCTTTGATCAATAGTTCGCGGAAAGTCTTATCCAAATTTAACAGTTCGGAAGCTTTAATTGTATTCTCAAACGTTTCGCTGATAAAGGCAATATCCTGGAAATTGGGCGCAGTAACCCCAATAGGTGAAGAGCTGTGTTCTGCACTGTAGGTTCCCCAGAAGACCAGCTTCTTCGTATCCTTATACTCAATCAGATTTTCGAGGTAAAATTGCGCGGCGCCCTTCAAGACGGGATAAATCTCCTTTAAATAATTTTCATTTTTGTCGAATGCATATTGCTCCCAGATAATCAGCGAGAGCCAGCCGCTGGAAATAAACGGTGCCGGTGGAAGCGTCCCAACACCACCCCACAGGTCGCTGATCACACAGGACATCCACCCGTTTGTGCCGTAAAAACTTTTCGCTGCCATTGAGCCAACACCCGATAACATTTTGACATAGTCGATGAAGGGCTCCTGACATTCGGAGAGATTCAGCGCATTGCCAAACATGTAAGCCTGGGTGACATTCATATCGAGCTGATAGGTCCCGTTCCACATGGCCTGGTATCTATTATTCCATATTCCCTGATTCCCGGTTGCCATGGTTCCGGGGCGGGAGACGCTGATCAGCATATATTTGCCTAAGTTAAAGGCGAGTTCTTTCAGGCCTAAATCTTTGTCGTCGTTGCGAATATAATATGCCAGCCGTTCGTTGGTAGGTAACGTTTCGCGATTTATTGCAGGATTCGTAAGATGGAGGCTTGTGCGGTTATAGAGCTTTTGATAATCGGATATATGAGCTTCGCGCAGTTTTTTATAACCGGATTTTGAAGCGTTACTAATGGCCTCAGTGGTAATTTTATCGGGGTCAGCTCCCTTGAATAACGGTGGATTTAACGCATAATTTGTGGCAACGGAATAATAGATATTTACGGAACGACTCCCTTTTAGGATTAGCAAAGAATCATTCTTACTGAGTTCTCCCCCTTCATTTTCAATCTTTATTTTAACTCGGTATGGCCTGTTGTTGTCATCCATATTGCCGGATATTTCAAACATGCCTGTGGAGGGAGTTATTGTTTTAACCGGATTCCTCTTCCTGTGCATCAGGGTTAATCCCAGGTTAAAACTGATTGCATTGGGCTTATCGGCGGTAATTCGCAGCGCCAGAATTCTTGCCGGATAGCTGCAGAAATACTCCCGTTTATAGTTCACCCCGTTTACCTTGTATTTTATGGTAAGTGTTGAATTGTGAAGATTCAATATCCGCTCATAATTTTGAATCTCCCCGTTATGATCCTCAAAGTTCAGTAGTAAACTTCCGATTGTTGAGAGGCCTCCGAGTCCCTGCCACGAATCGCCGTTGAGGTATTTGGCAACCAATTTATCCGCTTCCGGTATATTGCCTTCTGATGTTAGCTTTTTTATCTTATCGATATAGGATAAATCCGGATTGGGAACAATCCCAAAATTGTAATCGGTGCGGTCTCCGGGGCCACCGGTCCAAAAGGTTTTTTCGCTCAGGGTAATGATTTCCTGTCGGGCGCCTCCGTAGCCTGAGGCTCCGAAATATCCGTTTCCAAGGTGAAAGACCTGACCTTCCCAGTTCAGCCGGGTATCGCCCGCCTTTTTCTGCCAGATCGTTTCATTCCCCTTGGGGGTTTCCTGTGAATATAAAACCTGACTAAACATCAGGAATATTAGTGCAATCACTAACGGATTCATCTTTTTCATCATCTATATATATTGGTTGTATCAGGATTTATTTTATCATGATTTCAAGTTGTTGTCCTGCCATTACTTTTACCGGTGAATCTAGAAGAACAGAGAGTTCCTTATTCCTGATTTGATGAGTTGAAGTAAGCAGTTTGCCATCCAGTTTGACCGTAATATTTTGCACCATCAGATTTTCAGTGACCGTAAAGTTTAATTTATTCAGATTTAAACGACCCCATTTAACCGCAATAATTTCCTGTTGCGATTCGTTTATAAGTTTCTGACTGAAATTTCCCCACCCTTCTGCTGTAGAGAAGAAGCATTTAAAATTATCGGGTGTAAGGCGCGGTGCAAAACCAATTTTTCCTGCCGGTCCGTCATATACGAAACCACTTAAAGACAATAAGATATTCCACGAGTGCATTGCCCGTGAATAATGGTCAGAGCCTTCAATTTCATTCCAGGGATTACGTTTGATCCCATTGTAACGATCATGAACCGCCCGAATCATAATAAAGCCTTCCTTGGTTAATCCTTCGTTAATCATATCGCAGGCAGCCTCGTATTCCAGTCCGCACCAGATATCTGATTTATCGTGTGTATTCTCAAAACTACGAGGTTTCTCTTTTGGCCAGCTTCCATTGATCATCGCTCCTTCACCGGGAGCTGCAAGGGTTCTGTTTAATGGTTTTTCAGCATCATAAACAGTAGAAATATCGGGCGTCCAATTGTACAGGAAAATACTTTTTGCCGCACTACAACATCTTTCGCGTGGCAGGATATATCCCAGTCCAAGTTGGGTCGCCCAGTTTTGACCAAAGAGCTGATTTGCATCACAAGCTGTGCTTTCAAAATAATTTGGTTCCCCGTTATTAAAGGCTTCGATATATCTCCTTGCATTTTGCTCGCTCTCAATAAGCTTTACAAATCCGTTTTGCATGTCAGCCTTTTTAAACCCGGAAGGATAAAGATGCACATAGTATTCACCGTTCCACATCCGCTCATTCATAAACGATTTTCCCTTTTCAAAGAGCGCATGGTAACGATCTGCAAGTTTATTTTCATTCTTGATTCGGGCCATTTCTTCAGCAGCCAGAAGTGCGGCAAGATAGAGGGTATTGTTGTAGGGATTGGGTCCGTACCACATCGGATCCCAAAATGTCTGCAATCCTTCCAGGACTCCGTTGGGTTCAATCCCAATATCTGCACCATCCCTGAAAATGTGATAACCAATAATGAGTTTGACTTTAGGCCAGATTGAGTCGAGAAAAGTATAATCGGGTGAATTAAGATGTTCGCGGTAGAGTTTTAAAACGTAACCAGATTGGGCATCAGAGGCATAGCTGTGATCGGCTTCAGGGTCGGCGCCATTATGTCCGCGAAAATTAATGCGCCCCGATGGACTAAAACCAGATTTATCATTTAAATCCTGCATCAATCTTACAGATCGCTCGAGTTCAGGAAAGAGTTTGGAGATTGAAGTTACAAAGTTTAAGACATGTCCGCAAGTTCCGAAACAGAAACCAACACCTTCGTAACAATACATTCTTCCGTTTTCCCAAATTGCAACATTACCCGATGCCAGGGTTGAGACTGGCATGGTTATACGGTTAGCCAGCCAATAGGGCAATGTATTGTCGAAATAGGTATCATGAAAAAGCTTTGTGTCCCGATACAGGGTATTAAAGTTATCGGCAATGTAAGTGGCAGCACTAAAGGAGTTTTTATACCAGTTATTATAAATGTGACCCACCAATCCCGGGCAACCAGGAGCTGTTTCGTATAAGTTTGGAAAATACCAGGATACCATGAAAGTGAGATTTTTCTTCTCGCCGGGAGCGAGTTTTAAACCGGAGCTTATTCCCCCTCCACCATTTTCATTGGCCGGAAAACGTTTTATCAAAGGATCTTTGCTTTTGATGCCTTTAAAGCTGCTTAGACAATCTTCCATCGAATTCCAGGATACGAAAGTTTTTGCATGTTCATCCAGGACAGCAATTGATAAATTTCCAAACTGGGCATTCCCATTGCCTCTCTGTTTAGTTCCTGATCGGATAGTGTCTGTGAAATCGATATCATTGGTAATATCATCTGCGCCCAGCAGGATGCCCGTAATCCCTGAACTGTGCATTACTTTATTTACCTTATTTCTTTCCTGTTGCGGGAAACTTCCATTTTGCAACCAGCCGGCAAGTTCAATCTCCACGGACTTACTGGATCTGTTTGTTATGGAAAACCGGTAAACCGTTGCAGGGTTTGCAGAGCTTCGTATGCTTAAGGGGACAAAGGGTGAGAATATTTCAGATGTAATAATTACCGGTAATTTAGATCCTGATTTTCGAAAGTCAAGTGTAGCAATGGGGTATTCTCCAATAAACCTCAGACTATCAAAATCTTTGCGACTGAGTTGCAGAACCTGAGGCTCCTGACCCGGTTCTTTGATCCGGATCGCAAACCCATTTTCAATTTTTGTTTTTGGAACCTGAGGTCTAAGATATTGAGCGCCATCATAATCCCCTAAGCCGCCATTCGCCGGCTGCATTTGATTGTAAACGGACTCCGTAAAACAGAGTGTTCCATTCCCGGTAATTTCAACCTCTCCTGCACCAATTCCCCCGCAAGGCATCGCAATGTAGTTAAGTTCATTCCCCTGGTAAACCTTACGAACACCCTTTTCAAAGAGTGATTGCACCCAAGTCGGATCCAGTTTTTTATCAGAAGGAACATAAGGATCCCTGTGATTTGACTGAGCTATCAGATTAGATGGTATAAACATAGCCCCGAACAATGCTGCTGCGATAACAAGAATTGCAGTTTTGCCTTTAGAATTACTTTTCAGTAATCTGTTTGTCATCGCAATGCGCTTATGTTCCATCCATTTTTCATAAGTCTGAGTTCTTAATAGACTCTTTGATTGGTAATTAATCCTCTTTTTTCAAGTTCATTATGAATAGCCAACCCGTTATTAACGTCATAATCGGGTTCGAGATGGTATGCGATCTGTAGCGGACCACCCTGGTTTTCTGATAATGTTTTGTCAAGCCAGGCGATAGTTTCTGACTGGGGGACACCCTGAAGCAGCACTTCCAATGGTGGGAAGACATTGATCTCAAAATCGTTCCCCATGATCGCTCTGATCCCGGATATGGATGTTGCAGAACCCGTATCGATAATTTTCAGGTTATGAATACGGGAGGATGGTTCGATCAGATGGTCAGAGATGCCGCAGGAGTGGAGACGAATGGTTCCCAGTTTATCTCCCAGCTGACTGATATAAGGGACTACAAATTCGTCGTACAATTCAGAGGAGATCATTGTCCCGGCACATTCACCCACATGGACGGAAGTAACCGTCAGGTTGCCAAGAGCAGCAAAATGGCGGATAAGTATCACATAGGCATCAACGATCCATTGGTGGATTGCGTGGGCGAGATCAGGGTCAGCAAGCATCGTCATCATGATATTATCCCCTGTCAGCTTAAGAGAAGTTGTGATCACACCATGGATTGTTGCACGTCCCGATTCATCCCAGAAGAAAGGGGGAATCACCTTTAGTTCAGGATGTGAATCTTTAAGTTTCTGAATTTGATTTTCAAGATCTTTGATCAGTGGATGTTCAAGAATGGAATCCAGGGAAGGTAATTCGTCACTATGGGTTATGTTCTCCAAAGGTCTGCCCAATACATCTGAGTCTTTATCCTCGTTAAAGGAGAATTTGGCCCCAAGGATCGCTGCAAGAATCATATTTGGCTGAATTGCCCCAACCAGAACCTGATTTTCATTTACATAGGGAGCCTGAATAAGGTTATCCTCCATATTGTAAATGGCATAGTTCGGGAACTGCTCACGAACAAACCGGTTGATTCTTTTGTCCTGTTCCCACCGGAAAAAGGGATCAAAATAATATTGGTCGGGAAAAACAAAACCACCGTGTTTGTTTAACCATCCTTTGGAAACACTTGCCTGAATTTTGATCATGGTAAAGTTAAGATTGTTGGGATATTAGATTGAAAGTCAGATATATTGTCAATTATTTTTTTCACGCATAGAACTTTAGAGTTGTGAAACTTCAACCTCAAAACAGAAAACACTATGAAAGAAGGGTGATCTATTCGAGAAATAAAACCTCACGCAAAGCCGCAAAGACGCAAAGTTTAATTTGATTTCTTATTAATTCATATTGTATTAATAATTAATGCTTTAATTTATTTTTGGAGTAATTGGTTTGAGTTTATTTTTTTCTTAGCGTCTTTGCGCCTTTGCGTGATTTTTGATCACTGTTAGATTTGATCAATTGCGAAATAGGGTTTATTGGTTTTCCAGCCCCCTTCTGTGAAATCAGGGAATGCAACAGGGCCATTTTTTGAAATTGAAATCCCGGAAAGTTCCACAATCGCGGACATTACTGCCGAGTCGTAGACATCAATCGGTGTTGGACCCTTCTTTTTAACAGCATCGATAAACTGTGACAACATCACATAGTCGGTACCTCCATGCGACTGCGCAGAAAAATCTTCGCTCCACCATTTATGATTATATTTCGCTTCATAGGGTTTCCAGGGTTCCCATTGGTGATATTCCGGGCTCTTATCTTCCAGATAAATGGATGCTTTTTCTTCATCATACACTCCCAGTGTTCCTTCGAGCAGCCAACGGTTTGAGTAAGGGCGCGGAAGTTGCATGTCGTAATTGATGACCAGCGATTTTCCCATTTTTGTTTTAAGGACAGAGGTTACGATATCACCTTGTTTATACTTGAGGTTTGCATTGGGATGGTCATTTCCGAACTTCCGTTTCATATAGGCGTTAATCCCTTTTGAAGCTGTTGCCGTTGAATAAATCTCAGTGAAAATATCTCCCCTGTTGATATCCATCCAACTGAGTATCGGACCTACGCTATGCGTTGGATATTGATCCCTGTTGTATTCAAGCAGGTATTTTGCAGGCCATTTTTGTTCACCTGTTTTGCTGTCAAAAAACCAGTGGTCGATGCAATCATGCGAGTGGGCGCAGTGGCAATGGACAATCTCTCCGAACATCCCCAGGCGTTTCATATTTAGTGCAGCAAGGTTATCCTGACGAAAGCTCCAGTTTTCAAGCATCATGCAGGGAATCCCGGTATTTTGTGATGTCTCGACAAGTTGCCAGTTGTCTCGAACAGTCAATGCAGCAGGCACTTCAATGCCGGGGTAAACTCCCTTATTCATCGCACCGAGGGCGATGGCTGCATGTGAATCCCAGTAAGTTGCAATAATGACGCAGTCGAGGTTCTCCTTTTCGAGCAGCTCTTTCCAGGTGTTCTCATCCTTACAATAGATTGCTGGCCGGTTTTTTCCTGCTTTCTGGCACAGATCAGCGCCATTTTCTGCTTTGGTTTTCACCAGATCGCAGAGTGCAACAATCTCGGTTCCCTCAATACTTAGCAAGGTACTGATATGACTGGTTCCCCGGTTTCCTGTGCCGATGATTCCAACTCTTACCGTTTTTTTTGGTTCATTCTTCGCATGTGAAAAGATTGGTAATGCACCGATTCCTACAGTTGCCATTGTCCCCTTTTCAATAAATCCTCTTCTTGAAATATCTTTCATATCAGTCTGATTTTATGAAGTTCTAAATTTACTTTATTTTTTTTTATTTAAGTTTAGCGAACTGAACATTCCGAAGTTCAACTCCTTCCATCCGGAAGGCCATTTTCTTTACGGTTAAATCAGCACGATACGTAATCATGGTGCGCTGACCCGCGATTTCGGTATCAATCAGCGAACCCCCGATCTTATCGTCACCCTTCACAATAACACGAACAGTAAAGGGCTTATCAACTCCGATAAGATTTTCTATCGCATAATTGCCTACGTGATGAGGTTCTCCCCCTTCGCGCAGAGACTGCACAGAGCCGGCGAATTCAGTAAGTGAACCGGAACCAAATTGTGCCCGCTGATCATCAAGACGAATCTGTAGTTCGCATGCAGACTGATCTCCATTTCCGGACAGGAATGAAACGGCGAATTTGCCTTTCTTCACCTCTGAGGGGTGGACCTCGAAAGTCAGCATAAATGATTTTGTGCCGGTCGGTAAAATATCCGTTTTTGTGATCCTTTGCACAAGCAATTTGGCTTGCTCTGTTTTGGGCATTATCTCCTTCATCCATTTTGACCCTATTCTTCCATCGGCAAATTGAATGAGTTCCCGGATAATCAGATTGCCACCCCAGCCGCCGTGGATTGGAATCCATGCTGCCATCAGGAAACGCCCATCCTGAATTCCGGAGATCGAAGGGACAGAAGAGCCATCGTAGAAGTCGAGTCCTTTGCGGACAACATCTTCAAATGCCGTGTTCGGCGCTTCTGCTGGTTTCGACCAGAGACCCGTGAAGCCACCGATGATGTAGTCGAACCGGCCCCAGCGGAAGAAGAAGGTGCAATCGCCACCGGGAGGGAATCCGGGACTGATACAGTGCCAACCCCCGTTGATCGAATCTGACTCCCAGATACCGTTGGAATGGTAGTTTGCCATCATGCGAAGTTTTCCTTCGGGGTCTGTGTAGACGCTTGGGTTTTCGCAGGGATGGAACGTAAGATGCGATTTTCTGAAATCCGAGATTCCATCTGCGCTCACAGAATAGGTTGAGCCTGCGGGGAAACCAGGTGTAGTATCCTGATTGAATTCGTCCGTGTGTCCGTACTTCTTCAGATATTCCCATTGAGCAGGAAGGGTGGTCTTCTCCTCCGGATAGATCCGTGTAGTGTGCAAGCCATAGCTGATGCATAATTGATCTTTGAAGACAAAGGGGACCCCTGTGCCGATGGTTTCCCACTGTTCTTCCAAAGGTGTTGCCGCTTCGTGTTCGGTCCAGGTTTTGAAGTCTGTTGTTGAGAGGTGCTCAAAATAGTGCCCTCCGCACCCAAACTTGCTTCCGTGATGACGACGATCATACAGATAAAACACATGATAACGACCTTTGTAAAACAAGGTAGCCACATCGCCAACCCAGCTGTTATGACCTGCAGGAGTCCAGTATTGAATTGGTGTAAAAGACTTCTTAAGAGTCGATGCGGGAGGCTTAACTGCGGCAAAGTGAATGTCTGCTTTAGATAGAAATGCGGTATCCAACTTCCACCTATTGTTTTCTTCCCATTGCGGATAGCCAAACGGAAAATCATTATCAAGTATTTCATTATCGACATACATTGTCCAGCGGGCGCCGGTAAAATTAAGGAGTATATTGTGTTTGCCACCGGGCTTTTTGAGCATCGCCAGAGGAATGCCGATCGTCATATTCTGCCAGTCTGGGTGTTCAGCAGAATGGAGTGTAATCGTCGCTTCAAGAACAGGCACTGAGCCATCGGCCATTCTGAAGGAGGGATAATTTTGGCGTTGCCGGTCAAGCGGATCCTGGTGACGAAGCCGGACATTAAGAATGTTTGGGATTTCAAGAACGGTCTTCTCATCTGCAAACTTCTTCAGGTCAATCGTGAATTGGACTGTGAAGCTACTCTTCGTATCTGCAGGGGCCCGGAACTCCCCTTTCGGAATTCTGGTATCAAGTGTATTCGAGGCAGGCTGCCCTGCAGCAGAAAGAATGAGGTTAGCAGAAATTAAAAGGATTGCAAGAATTCGTTTTTTCACGGTGTTGTCATTTAGTTTTTTACTCGATTTTCAGGCTCTTTAGAATATAGGGTGTCACCAACGTACGCCAGGCTGTTTCTGCGGGGTGAATTCCGTCAGGTACCAGTTTAAGATATTCGGGCAAACCTTTTTCCAGAATGGGTTTCCAGTAGGTTGTGTGATCGATCAGCAGAAGCTTTCGTTTCTTTGCAACTTGACGGTAAACGGTATTGTAGGTCTCAAAATCGGGACGATGTTCATGAAAATGGATTCCGGTAGGCATATTCATGATTTGTATGACGACATCGCACTTAGGGTTTTGATCCTGGATCCGGTCAATCATATATTCAAGGTTGATCCGGCAGGCCTTTGGGGAAGTTTTATAAGGAAGATAGGCATCGTTTATCGCGAATTCGATAAGGACCAGGTCGGGATTTTTGGATAATACCCGTTCGTCGAGATTCTGAACTCCCCAGGTGGACCACATTGCACCCTTTGCCATGTTTTCCACCTTAATCAGCGAAGGATACCGGTTGTCAATCTCTTTTTCAAGCATCGAAGGCCACCCCTCGGGACTGGCAGATAAGCTGGTTCCATAAACGACAATGGTCTGGTGCTTTCCGGACTTTAAGTTGTTCAGGAAACGAGTTTGAGCTAACAGACTATTAGTTAGACACAGTGCGATAAAAACTATCAGGTATTTGAAATGCATGAAAATATGGTTTAGTGTTCATTAATAACCTTTTCCCCTGGTTAAAATCAGAGGATTCCTGTTTTCTCCATTCACTCTTTGATACAATTTCCATGTATTTCTATTTATTTCAACCAATCGCCAGTTCTTTGTCGGATTTGCCAGTTGTTTTTTTAGTGTTCTGTTAAAGGCATTGGCTGCGCGGGCATTTTCCCAGGTTCTGATAACTGTAAAAATAGCATCCTTCTGGGGACAACTTTCAACATCTTTTTGGTTTAGATGAAGGCTGTACGTTGTGCCAACACCCACAGAGATAGCTTGTATATGTTCGTATTGTTCAACAGTTGAGGTTGCAGTTATGGGGAAATTGCCTCCCATTCCTACCGGAAAAAAGTTGGAGTAAGTTACGTCGCGCAGATCTTTCCCCTGACTGGTTGCACTTCCCCACTCCCTGGTTTCAACATCGTAAAGATTTTTACCCCCGCCAACATTCCAGATACTCTGATATTGCCATGAACCTTCAGACAATGTAGCTCCTGTAAAACGGATATACGGAACACCAAGCTTTGCAGCTTTTTCAAACATTATGCGGAAGAAACGTTTTGCCGAATAGTAGCCATGACCATTGTTGAACAAAAACTCCTGTCCGTCAAAGTCGTAGTAAGCTAATCCGTTAATTGAGCAAACATCGGCATAGTATTCCGCGATTTTATCCTGAAGTTCCATATTGGGTATCAGTCCATCATAGCCGTAGTTCAGAGTTACCTGCAGCTTGTAAATGGTATCGCTAACCGGATGATTGGCTGGTTTGGTTCCCCAGTATCCGCGTTTCACATTAAGAAGCCGGTAGGGTTCTGTAGTTGACACACCGAGATAATAAATCAGTTCCTTACCGATTTTTATCATATTCAAATCTTTTGCATGCCCTTCCCAGCTGGCGATCTCCTCCATATACTCCGGGTTGTCAACAACGATTATTGTATCGGTGGGAGTGATCCCTTTTACCAATAAACGTTTTTGTTGATAGCAGAGGCTATCGCTGGGAATCGGACTGGCATCCCTGGTTCCGGGAGCCAGTGAATTGGTTATTGGAGTTCGTCCAATTATAATTCCATTTTTTGCAGCCATTTCAGAAAACTCTTTGTGCGATTTATTTCCGGCTGTCAGCTTCAAGGGTTTCCTTTCAAAATTTTTACCGTCAAGGTATCCTTCATTTCCGCGATCCGGTCTTATAAATCCCTGATCATAAAGACTGATGGCCTTAAATCCCAATCTGACGGTATATGGGATTATGCTATCATATAAACCTCCGCTGGTAATTGCATCAGGAACAAAAGCGGCTGGATCCTTAACCCATTTGCCATTGATGGTTGGATAGGGAAGCCCTTCGGATATTACAATATCCCGGACAACATTCATCAAGGCAGTACTGTCGGGACTTCCCCACAGCGCTATGGAAGAACCGATATAATCGACTCCGGGTAATGGCTGAACCTCAATATGGTTCGGAGTATTGGCTGCCATGTTGGGAATTAACGAGTAATTAACTTCCCGTTTGGAGGAACGATCCCTTGACTGATAGGTGATTGATACTCTTCCTTTATCGTCAACCATTGCCGCATTACCATACATGATCCGGTAATAGGGTTCTTTATGGGCAAAGAAAGCCACATCACTGATTCCATCCCCGCCAAGGGTAAAAATTTGTCCTTCGTGCAAATGGTCAGGCAAAGGGTAACGTTTTGGATCAGGGCTGTGGATAATGTACTGAAAAGGCGCTGCATCGGCTATTGTTCCCGCAGTGCCGCCAAGCGTATTGTCGTTAAGGGCAAGCATACCAATTGCGTAATTGACGGCTTCGCTGGTATCGCGTGCCACTCCGATTATGTCACCCAGAAGATTGGTGATATTGGTATGATAAGAACCCCATTGAATACCATCGATATCATTACGCGGAACGAGTGATTGCAGCGATAATTTGAAATACTTTTGTTTTTGTAACAGTGCGACTTTGGCGATTGAACCGTTAGGATAGTTTAAGGTGACTATTTTGTCAGCATTATTAAATGCGCACTTATATGGTTCTATATAAACCTTTTTCTTACTGTTATAAAGAGACAACAGTGGTGAAGGTTTATCTGACAAACTGAATTCCCGGTTAGATTTAACCGTAATGTTCTTCATACTGGAAATAAACCCTTTGTTATCTATGTGGATTTTCAGATAGTTGGTTTTAAAATCCCATTGGGCGTTGGCGGTAAAACCGGAAAACAACAGTACCATGGAGAATATTAATACAACACCTCCCTTTGTACATACTCTAATTCTTTTTTTATTCATTTTGCTCCTGTTTTACTTTTAATTGTTTTCGAAAACTCTGCCTTGGATTTTAGTTCAAACCCCCTGTTTTTTAGAGATCAAATATGCCTTCTGAATTAATACTTTCAGTAAATGGTATACCAATCATATCCTTCGGAAGGTAAAGATACGTCAAGAGTTATTTTATAATCCCTGTTGATTTTATATTTTTTTGTTACCCCATTGGAGGAACATACAGTTGCTATTTTGGCTAGTCCTGTATAATAAACCGGTATATCCAATGTTCTGGTAATTTTATCCTTTAACGGATTATAGAGCATTAGCAAACCCTTTTCTTTTCCCGATGGATTTACATGTAAAAATCCATCCCAGTCGCCGCCATCTGGACGACGTAAATGAATGATATCAGAATCGAGGATTTGCCGGTGTTTTTTATAGAAATCAACCCACTTCTTTACAACATTTTTTGTTGAATCGGTATCATACAAACGGGGGCCACGGTAACATGCCTGCACACCTGCGCCAAAAAGGTTTGCTAATCGCTGGTTGTAATGTTCAAGATGCTCATTCAATGGTTCAATAGTAGCGGCAGCGCCACCACCATGATATTGTGTAAGGGGTACAAACATCCAGCCCATACTTGGAGTTCTGTTCCAGGTACCTTCAAAAATATTCTGGCGCTCTATAATTTCCTGCTGGGCTCTGGGAAGTGACCAGTTTACTTCGCGGTAGCCCATTCCACTTTTGGAAGAACCATTCAGGTAATACGAGTCGGGAACGTTGAGGTATATTCCTTTTGAACGGCACCACTTATAAAAATCGGTGATTGTCTGGCGCTGATTCCACTGAGAGTCTTTAAGTCCTTTATGTCCGGGGTGTGTCGTTGAAGCGCATACGTCACCGGGATATGAGCCGTCATGCTCAATAATATCGAGCCCTGAAGCCGTATACAATCCGTATAATTTGCTGAAGTAATCTTCTCCCCACTTGCTGCCAAGGCACGGAGAATTTTCAAAGACAGCAAATCCGCCTGGTTTCCCGGTCTTTGGATTAATAACATCCTCTTTCTCATTGATAGAACGGCTGGCTAAAAGGCTGTAACCACCCAGCGCGATTCCTTTTGAGTGGGCGTAATCGGCAAATCCTTTCATTTTTTGATAATAGGCCGGATCGCCGCTCTCCATATCGAATCCACTGCCAAAAGTCATAATCACCATTTCAAATCCAACTTCGGCACATTGGTCAATGGCGAGTTTTACAGAAGCGGAATCTGCTTTCAGCACATGCATAAGTATTAGATTCTCTGTTACCCAAGGTGCTATGGTGCGATACATCTTTCTCAAAGACAAAGATTTTCGCTCTCTGTCATAGCTGTCGTAGAATAATTCCCAGGTATGAAATGACTCATAGCTTTCCCCGTTTTTGATCACATATTCTGGTCCTAATGGAGGCTGAACCGTTAGCAAACAGGGTGTTTTCAGCTCCCAGCTGATCTGTGAAGTATAGATTGAATCCGGTATCCATGTAACCACCTTTTCATAATCTGTTCTGCCACGGATAGAAGAGCCATAATCGGTTTCTACATGGATATTTGGCTTCTCCCAATCGGTGTGTTCGTCTTCCTCCGTTTTTCCCTCCACTGCAGCGATAACTTCACTTGTATAACTGTTTAACATGACATTTTTAGTGCTCTGATTTTCAATAGTTATCCATTTAGAGACCAACGGAATTCCATCGTAAATCTCATAATGAACTTTAACGTTCAAACCTTTTAAGTTAGAGGGTTCAGCCTTTAATAGGTCAGGTTCTCCAAAAATTTTAAAATTCTGAATATGTGCTCGTGATAAATCTCCTTTTGTATCAGCATCAGATGCATTTCCGGAATGCCCCATTTTCCCGACCCGGATAATTTGTGGCTTTTCATTGACAGTAATCCTACTTATCTCCTCCCATTTTTTAGAATCGGAAGAAACTTCGCAAGTAAGGAGGTTCCCGGCAACAGACATTTTTAAAAAATATGCTTTACCATCTTCCGCTTTACCGTAACTGAATTCCTGTCCTAACATCCCGTTAAAGATCCCGAATTTTCCCTCACCGGAACGAATATTAAATTTGATCGTAAATGTCTGAAAAACAAGCGCCATACCAGGGCCAAATGTCTGACTTTTGTCTGTGCCCGGATCAACAAGGCATTGGACTGCCTGTGCACCTACAGGAAAGCTCCGTTCTGCAAAACAATGGCTGTTGGGGAGAGCCATGATTTCACCAATTTTACCCTCATTGGTGAATGATATACGTTCGTTTGCATTACTTTTCTGAATTCGCCACCCCTCATTTAGTTTTGCGAAATTATCTGAATAGACCTCTTTTCGCGGAACTTCCAGAATATTATAATCAGGTGCTTTAAAATCAAGAATCAATTCAACGCCTTTAGGGGGCCAGGGTAAATCTTCGGGCATCCATTCCATCCGTTTTTTCCATTGAAGCCGGGGTTTAATGTCGTTTACGGTATAACCGGTATATTCAAATGAGTTCGGTTCATTATTGAGATTGTCGATCCATTCGGGTAGAAGGTAACTATGGACCGGCTGTCCGGTTAACCCGCCAATGTTAAATTTATGGCCATCAACAGTTATTTTGGCTTCAGGCCTGACAGAACGAAGATAATTCTGAGAGGTGACAAGATTTTTAATGCTGATGGTTGCAAGGTTGGGAGCAATCCTGAAACTTCGTTCAATCAAACCATTTGAAAGAAGTAAATCCTTTCCATTGTCCGAAAGGGTAACTTTGCCAATGTAACTTTTACCATTAATGAACCAGTCCTTTTTCTGTGCATTATCGTCAGTGTTGCACCCAACTAAGCCAACGATGTAAATGCAACTGATGACAGACAGGAAACTTAATCTTCTTGATTTCATGCGTTTAGATTGATTAGAAAAATTATAAAATTATAAAACAAATTTGGCAAATATTGATTCGCGACTTGCTTTTAGTCCCGAAGTGTCGGGACGGCCAGCTCGACGGCTTGTAAGTAATTGACTTTCATTTTTAACCTTGTTCTGGAAAAGACTACTTTATCCAATCGAAAATCTGCCAGCTTCTAGTTGCCAATTTCTCCCGAGTACTTTGTGATATTGAGAGCAAAATTTATATTACTCATTTTAGACATCATATAACCATTTTCTTTATATCATTTTATAGTAAGTAATAAGAATAATTTGTTGTCGTATTTGTTTCCTTCTTTAAGGGACCTCCCCTAACCCAGACCTCCCCCAACCCCTCCAGAGGAGGGGAGCCAGAAATAAGTATCCCCCTTAAGTCACCCTCACCTTCGGGGAGGGCTGGGGTGGGGTCAGTGTAAATTGTCCCAAAGGAGGTTAGCCGAAAAAATGAACTCCCCAAACCCATTACCTTGGCTGCGTTCAGTAATGGTATCCCAGACCTCCCCTAACCCAGACCTCCCCCATCCCCTCCAGAGGAGGGGAGAAGGAGGGGAGTAAGGC
>CAIVCR010000057.1 GCA_903904515.1 uncultured Bacteroidia bacterium | reverse complement strand
TTTTGTTGAACAGGCGCTGCATTGTTATAATTTTGCGGTACAGGTGATGATGGTCTGTTATAATTTTGCTGAACCGGTGCTGCAGTGTTATTGTTTTGAGGTGCCGTCGTTGCACCGCTATTTTGCTGACCAGGAACAAACCGGGTATCTCTCTGTACCGGACTGTTACGCGAATCGATTCCTCTTTGGTTAAAATTCCCTTCCGATCTGGATGGATTTACGGCATTGAATGGCCGCTGGTTTGTTACCCTGCTATTTGGTTGCTGAATATTCTGCGGAACTGCGGTTGCTCCTCTGTTCACCCCCTGGCCGGACCTGTATATCGGTCCGCCTGACTGGTTTATAGCAGAAGAACCTCCCCGTTGTGATCCCGATTCCATATAATTTGGCTGACGAACAATGTTATTTCCCCGCTTACGATCAATACGTTCCAAAGATCGGTTATTTACCCGGGGATTATTAATCACATTATTTTCAATCGACCGGTAGAATCCCTGGCGCGGAAAAGAATGCGGTGATTCGTGAAATCGTGTCATATAATGATTTTCGTAAAAATTATAGTAGTTGTACGAAAGATGTGGGTATAATCTTGGATGATATTCAGAATGCCAGTGGAGAAAGAAGCCTGAGGGAAGACCTACAATCGAAACGTTTCCATTACCATTCCGGTATATGCCTGTATGATAATAAAGCGGAAGAGGACGCCAGTAAGGATCCGAATACCAGTATGGATATCCAAACCAATACGGATAACTATTGATCATTCTTGTTTCAACAACTGGTTCAGAATAATTATCCAGGTATCTTACCTCATTTCTTTCCTGGGCAAACTTTTCTGAGGCATCAAGCATCTCGTTGTAGGCTTGCGGATCTTTTTGAATCTGGTTCTTATAAGCTTCAAGGTCTTCGTGGTTTCGGGCCGAGACCTCCTGGGAAGCCTGATTTATTCGATTCATAACCCAATCCGGATCTTCCCGGTAGACCTCTCCAAGAAGTGCCGTAAACTCTTTGTCATTCACCAGCGCCGAAACAACCTCCGGATTTCCAAGCAGTACATTGACACTTTCCCTGATTTGAACAGGATAAGGCTCAAGTGCATATTGAAAAGCCCTGTCGATTTCGTTATTTAATCGCTCAACCTGCACTAAGACATCAAAGTACCTGATTGCATTATTTTTGGCTATCTCATGGATATCCTGAGGGTATCTGGACACTATACGATCAACTTCCGATTCGGAGGGCCTGCCTTGAGTAACCAAATCGGTAATCAAACCCGGATAACGGGCCATCTCGTAAAAAGCAGATTGGGCGTCCCGGTCATATCGCTCTATGATCGTCTTAAACTGATCCTGCGACCGTTTTTGCAACTCCTCAATCTTTGCCAACAGTTCCGGTGTTTCTGAAACCAGTAAAATATCGGGTCGGATTTTTTTATCGCTAATGGCAATTGCATCTATAGTGGTGCGGTCCTCATCAATCATCTGCGAAAGACGAATCTTGCTTTGGGTTTGAGCATTGCTTTGCAGTGATAAAATCAGCATCAGGCCGGTTATCACCAGGAGCAACCGATTTATTTGGATTGAATTAGATGGCTTAAAAGTTTTCATGACTTTTGTCTTGATTCGTGCCCAAAAATACAAACAAAAAGTCTGCCAAAAATAGCGATTAAGTAAGGGGCATTACTTTATTTTATGAAATTTTAGAAAATGATCTTTTATTTCAGATAGGAATAGCTTTTCACTGAAAATAATTAGAATAAACAGGCTGCTAAAAAATAAATACTGCTTAACCACAGTCTCCTTTGATAATTTAATGGGTACCAAAAATCTAATATAATACCTAAACAGATGATGTGGCTTTCGAAAAAAAATATTCCGTATATTGCTGAAGATGAAAGTTATGGATTGTGGTAAAAGGAGAATTAAATCATTATCTGGTGTTTTTGACCGTTTTTCCACTATTTTTGTACCCTTATTTTAGATTGATTTATGAGACTGTTACTAATTCTGTTTTCTTTTATGCTCCTGGGTTCAGCAATGAGCTCCCCCTCGTTCAGGGAAACACAGATGAATTTTACCCGGGTTAGGGAAGCCTATTCCTATAAAGAGAAAATCGTAGATAAAACCCTGGCCGGCTACTCAATTTCACACGACAGCCTGAGAATTTACCTTCGGGCTTTCAAAACTGAAAAAATAATCGAGTTGTGGGCAAAAAACATTAAGGACTCCATTTTTATCCTTGTCAAAGAGTTTCCTATCTGTGATCTTTCAGGGTTCGAAGGGCCCAAAAGGCGGTATCGGGACTTGCAGGTTCCTGAAGGTTTTTATCACATCTCCAAACTCAATCCTTACAGCAAGTATTATTTATCGATGGAGATTAACTATCCAAATGCCTCCGACAGCATAAGGGGCGTGCATGGCCACCTTGGAAACCAGATTTATATTCACGGATCCTGCATCTCATCAGGTTGTCTGGCAATGACAGATGACCGGATCCGGGAACTCTTTGTTTATTGTATTGAGGCCTATAACAGCGGTCAGAAAGAGATTGCACTCAATATCTACCCGGCCCGGCTTACCGATGAAAATTATTCAGGATTAATATCCGATTACAAGAAGGACAAGGATAAACTAAGTTTATGGGCTGATCTTAAAAGGAGTTATGACCTGTTTACCCAGCTCAGGGTGCAGCCTAAGGTGAAATTCCTGCCTGATGGAACCCATGAGGTGAAATGAATAAAAAATAAACAGATCGTGTTTCTTAGATTTTTCCTGTCAACAACTGCGTAATTTCTTATACCTGTTTCTATGATAAAGCTTAAACGATATCTTTACCTGATCACATTTGTAACCATAAGTTCCTTTGCAAATGCACAGAATGGACTTAGTGGTAAGATCATCGAAAGTTCAAAGGACAGTAGTGCCATCGCTGACGTTTATCTGTATGTGCCTGATTTAAAATTAGGTGCAATTACACGAACGGACGGAACCTATATGTTTAAAAATATTCCCAACGGGACTTATCTCTTAGTCGTAAACCGTATTGGCTATGCTTCTCAAAACAGGGAGGTAACCATAAAAGGATTGGCAACAGTTAATTTCGCCCTAAAGCCTTCAACCATGGAAATTCAGGAGGTTATAGTAACAGGGGTATCTTCGGCCACTGAAAAACAAAGTGATCCGATTCCGGTAAGTGTTGTATCGCAAAATGAGATGCTCCAAAACAGCCCGACAAATATTATTGATGCCATTTCCATTGCTCCCGGGGTTTCCCAAATAACAGTGGGCCCCAATATTTCAAAACCATTTATTCGTGGACTTGGCTATAACCGTGTGGTTACTGTTAATGACGGGGTTCGCCAGGAAGGCCAGCAGTGGTTTGATGAATTTGGAATCGAAGTAGACGAGTTTTCAGTCGATAAAGTGGAGATATTGAAAGGACCTGCCAGCCTTAGCTATGGTTCTGATGCAATGGCCGGCGTGATAAACATGCTTGCTGCACCACCTTTACCCGAAGGGGAGATTAAAGGGTCAGTTTTATCTAACTTCCAGAGCAATAATGGATTGTTTGCAGAATCGTTCAACCTGGCAGGAAACACTAAGGGGTTTGTCTGGGATTTTCGGTACAGTAATAAAATGGCTCATGATTATCAAAATAAGTATGATGGCTACGTTGCCAATTCAGCTTACTCGGAAAGTAATGCAAAAGCGTTGCTGGGGATTAACAGGAAATGGGGTTATTCACATTTTATACTATCTTCATTTGATTTGCGAATGGGTATCATTGAAGGGGCAAGAGATAGTGCTACGGGTAAATTCACACAACATTTTCCAGGAGCCGGCCAAACGGACAGCGTAGGAATTGCATCCGAGAGTGATTTGAAAAAATACAATAGCTTCCCGGTCATTCATCAGCATGTCCGTCATTATAAGGCTGTTTTGGATAACAGTTTCGCGATAGGAGAGGGACGATTAAACCTTCGGATTGGATTTCAACAAAACCACCGGCAGGAGGCAAACGACCTTACTCAGGGGGATATCTATAATAACTATTTTTTCCTGAATACAATCAATTACGATGCCCGTTACATTTTCGCCGAGAAGAACCACCTTGAGCTTTCTGTCGGGGTCAATGGAATGAAACAAAATTCGGAGAACAAAGGGACGGCATTTGTTATCCCCGAATATTCCATATTTGATATAGGCGGGTTTGCGATCGCAAAAAAAACGTTTAATCAGTTATCCATCAGCGGAGGTTTGCGTTATGATACCCGGATGTTGAGCGGTAAAGCGTTGTGGGTGGATGGCACCGGCAAACGATTAAACGGTAATCAGGCGGGTGCTATAGCCGATTTTACCGCTTACACCTCTGATTTTTCCGGTCTTTCAGGGAGTGTCGGAGTCACCTATGATTTTACAGAAAAATTTTATGCCAAAGCCAATATTGCAAGAGGTTATCGTGCACCTACTGCAGCTGAAAGCGGGGCAAACGGAATACATGACGGAACCCCTTTTTACGAAATTGGCGACCATAATCTTAAGGCAGAAAGCAGTATGCAGCTTGATGGCACCCTTGGATTGAACACCGCAGATGTATCTGCAGAGTTGAACGGGTTCGTGAACAGGATAAATAACTACATTTTTGCAACCAAACTTCAAAGTGTACTTGGAGGTGACTCAATCAGAGAAGATCCTGCACTCGCCCTGGAACCAGGTCCCGCCTTCAAATATGTCCAGGGTGATGCCATCCTCTCAGGGGGAGAAGTGGTTTTAAATATTCATCCCCAACGTCTGAAATGGTTGCACTTCGACAATAGTTTTTCAATGGTAAATGCACTCCAGAATAATCAGGGTGATTCAACCAAGTATTTGCCTCATACTCCTCCGTATAAATATCGTTCAGAATTAAAGTTCGTGTTTAACCAAAATGGGTCTTTATTTAAGAATTCATATTTCAAAATTGGAATTGATTATTATTTCAAACAGGATAAAATTTATTATAAGTTTGGTAACGAGACGGTTACGCCGGGATATGCCCTGGTTAATTTGGGATTAGGGTCAACTATTTGTTCACAAAAAAGAACGCTTTGTTCGGTATACCTTTATTGCAATAACCTGATGGATGTTGCCTACCAGAGCAACATGACCCGCTTGAAATATGCTGATCCGAATAATGTGACCGGAAGAATCGGGGTATTCAACATGGGGAGGAATATAAGTCTTAAACTGGTGATCCCGTTTGGAATAAGGGAATGAACGAATCATTTCGCTTGAATTAATTTTGGTGGCCGGTGTCAGCTATGGGAGTTTTAATCGACTTCCATTTCTCCAGGATGTCCTCTTCCCCTTTGAAATAGCTAACTTTTGGCCCTTGAAGTATCTGTAAAAAGGCGAAAATGATCTATTCTCCCTGGGTTCTCCTTAAACTCCTGGTTCTTACTTTTTAAGATAGTTGTCATAATTTTTTGTTAAAAATTAATTTCTTAATAGCTTTTTAATAGATCCAGGGAATGAATCTTTTCGTCTTTTTTTGATAATCCAAATATTTTTGTCCCCACTGCCTGATCATAAATTTCTCCTCAACCCTTATCCGGTATAGGTAGCCGATTAAAACCGGAATAATCATTAAAACTATCGACAACCAGTTTGAGAAGGAGATTGCGGTACCCAGAAAGATCAATATCTGTCCCAGATAACCCGGGTGCCGGATGAATTTGTAAAATCCTGTTTCGATCAGCTCATGATCTTCAATTTCTGTCACGGTATAGGTGAAATGCTGTTTAAGCGTCGATATCGATTTTATCCGGATTATCAGTCCGGCGACCGACAGGATCGCACCAATTGCAAAGAATGTGTTCCAATGATAAATCCTGCCGATCGTTGTCATCCCTATCCTGAAGGCAAGAAAATAACCAATTGCAATTAAAATCATCAGAAGCCAGATACTTGCCTTATCACCCTTGGTGACGATCTCCTTTTTCCGTTTGATCCGTTGCCTGACACCCATAAACAGCTCAAAGAATCCATAAAAATAGGAGAATGCGATAATGATTATAAGTTTTATATTCATGACTATTTACCTTTTGAAATAGTAAGATTATAGGTTCTGGTTGTTCTATCAGAAGCGGTTACTGCAATTGAAAATTGGTTATCAACTTTTGGCAGTTTTGCAATATACTCTGATCCTGAGATTACTTTGTCTCCGTTAATGGTTATGTTTTCATAATGATCAGCCAAAACTGCTGGTGTAATACTTATTTTTTCTTATGGAGATTACTTTTTTTTGGAACTTTCCGAAATAAGTCCGCTCACAAAGTCAGCCAATCTAAAAAGATCCTCTTGGGAATCAAAATCAACCTTATTTATCTTTATAAAATTCCTGATACTTTCCTCCCTTCCGGGCAATATCCGTATGCTATTTTTTTTATTGAACAGAAAAAAGTCATTTCCGGATGTTGAAATGAAAAACTCGTCTGTTCTCTGAAGTACCATGTCCTCTGCCGGTTTCAAATCAATTGAGATTTGGCCGGTCACTACAAAGTTATAGGCTTCTGAGGCAGCACTTCTGTTCACCGTACCCATGGCCCCTTGCTTGAGAATATTCTTAACTGCCATGCTCCGCTTTAAATAAACTGAGAGCAGACCACTTCGTATCAGTTGCAGATAGGCATCCTGATAGTAAAAGGAATCCCTTCCTACGACAATTAAATCGATTTCCTTTTTCGTAGTAAACAATAAGGTGTCTTTTGATTTAATAAACTCCATTTCACCCGAGATTATGTTGAAATTAAACATACTGGGTATGATCATCCTGTTTTTGAAGGAGACTTTCCCCTGGGTAAAATCCGGATAAACGTATCTTTGAGAAACAGGGAAGTAGTCCTTTACTCGTGTACCTGCCTTTACAGTTACTGCCTTGTATTCCTGAGCAACCAAACAGCTGTTTATGAATAGAATTACGCAAATTAAGAAGAGTATGCTTTTCATTTGAGTGGATGTTTTAAGTCTTAAAACTAACAGGTTGAAATTGTTTATAAGATAAGAATCCGATCTTTATTTGAAATAAAACAATAATTATGTTCGTATTAAGAGTTGATTATCTGAAAATATTCATCATGGTAGAGACTATTCAGGGTGGTAGTTTGCATCTGACTTTCCTTTCAACTAATCTGACAACTTACAGAAGGGTAATAAAGCTCAAAATTAGGTATTTTACCTGTCATTTATGTTAATCCCGATAGAAATACTTCAATTCTTTTTTATCTCCATTTTGGTTCCACCGGGAGCCTTTCTCCATCAGCTGAGGTATACTCCTCCAATGAATTTTCTTTCGATTGGACCACCATATAGATCATTATTTCGTCTGAAGAATTGCAGATACCTCGTTTCCCTTTTGGAGCAACACGGATTACACTGCCTTCCTGAATATTGAAACAGTCATCGTCGACCTGGAAGAACCCGAATCCTTTTAAAATCAGATAAGTTTCTTCGTTTTTTCTGTGAATATGGAAATACGGCTGCTCCGAATGTGGAGGGAGCGAATTAAACGAGATTTCAGTGCCTGTGGCATTGGTGGCATCTTTCAAAAATACCTTGCCTTCAATAAGCCTTTTATTCACAGGATGTATCAGCGAGTACCCCATTAATTCATTTAAATTACCTAAGTCAACTGCACAATAGTTAATATTTTCCGATAGTTTTTCAATTTGTTTCATACATTCAATATTTTAAAGCATTATTGTTGAAATTCATTCTCTAAGCTTTCCCTTAAATCGTACAACAGCCACTCTCTTTTCATAATTGATGATTTCTCAGCTTGCAATAGTCGCATAAAATCGGAAATCCCTAGCGGTTCATTTCCATTCCCGTGTATCAGAACAATACTTCCCGGGCGTATTGGCTCTCCCTTGGCAAGCCAGGCATCGCTCCCAATTGGAATCAGACCATAATCGGTCACTTTATCCATCATGTTATGGTCAGATACTAATCCCGGAAAACGAAAAAAAACTGAAGGGAGAAGACCATGCTGAAGTAATGCGATCTCGGTTTCGAGTATCTCGAAATTGAGATCGGTATTCGGTTCCAGCAGGAAATTTTGGTTTAGCGGAACTTTGGGATTAAAGCGGTGATTATACGTGTGATTAATCCACGTTACTGAAATTTCTTCAGCAGTGATTAAGCCCTTGAGCCAAAATAAGTCTTCTGAATGGGTAAGAATAAACCTGCCGGTTATGGATAATGCGATTGGGACTGGTTTTCCGAACCTTTGAAATGCAGGGATCAATTTTGTAAAAATAATCCGATCCAGCGGTTTATTTGAAGGGCATAGGTCGATGGTCAGTGACACCCCATTTCCTTTACGAAAACCATGGATAATGCCTGAATTTTGCAAGGAAAATGATTGTTTCTTTGCTGCCTGAATAGCTCTTATAAAGGCCGTATTATTATATTGAATAAGTATTTGTGGCCAGCTAATAGGTTCTACGTAAATTTGGTTTGAAGGGATAATCAGGGTTTCAATATTATCCGGGTCAACTCCAATGTAGTATTTTTTCCCTTCCTGCTCAAATTTCCTGATTACCAGGATGTTTTTGTTTTTAAAATCGCCAGCTGCAAAATATATGTTGTAATAGCGAATTTCATTCCGGGCAATAAGCGATGAATTAACTAAGATCAAAACAAGAACAGGTAATACTCTCATGATTTGGGAGAATCTTTGATTTGATAGAATGCGCATTGTCTGATTCATTTTTAAATTGAACCAGAAAAAATTCTCAGTATTTTGCTTCTCCAATGTTTCACAATAATAAATTTTGTGATTATTCACAATTCAAACCCTCAGGGAACAGCGGAACCCCCTGACGGCATAATACGATTCGGCACCATTGTGATACAGGAAGACATGGTCGAAGCGACGATCGCAAAAGAGAGCGCCACCAAGTTTTCTGATCTGAGCAGGTGTTTTCACCCAGCTCGAAGTTTTGGTGTCGAAATTTCCAAGGTTCTGTAACTCCCGGTATTGTGTTTCCGTTAAAAGTTCAACCCCCATGGCAGCTGCCATATCAACAGCATTATTCTCCGGTTTATATTCTTTTCTCGATTCCAGCCCTTCCCTGTCGTAACAGACACTTCTGCGCCCTTTAGGACTTTCCGCTGAACAATCGTAGAAAATGTATTCACCCGTCTTTTGATCATAACCAACAACATCAGGTTCACCGCCGGTTCTTTCCATTTCATACAGCGACCACGCTTTTGCTCTGTTTGAGGGCAGATCCAGCTTTTTCTCCAAATTAGCCCATTCAAGACCTAAATGTCGATCGATGTGTTTCTCAAAACGGGCTTTTAAAACTTTGAGTAGTTCTTTTCGTGGTTCAGGTGACAATCCCTTTCTATTTTCTATAGTCATTGCAGATCAAGAATTTCAAGTTGAAAAATGACTCTAAATATAATCAACTCTTTCAGTTTATATAAATAACTTCATTCGTATCAATTATCTTCTTTTAACGATTCCATATTTTGATATTTAGTTTGAGCAGCTGCATTTTTAAGGATGTATTATTTATTATCAAGGATCAATATTTATCGACCAGTAGTTTCAGATTTAGCAATTGATTGATCACTATCCCTGGTTTGCCTTTTATTTTTAAAGGAAACTTCTTTTCAAATTCAAGTTGCTGTCTTTCTAATAATTACGTCCATCTGTCCGGGTAGTTTAGTAATTGTCTGCTTTAAACCTTTAAAAACTTCTACCTTAGCAACACTTCATTCCATTCCTGTTTCGTCACTCTACAAATAAGACCTTCCTAAACAAAGTAGTCAACCTTTATAAGCTCCTCGGCAAGGATGTCTTTCACCTTTGGTTTTTATAATTTATACAAAGATGCCGTTTTTCATTTCTGAACCATTTTTTCTGAAAGCTCATTCAACGATATTTTCCGTTTAGCCATCCTTACATCAAGATTTACAATAATCGGCATAGCTTATATCGTTAATTCGTTTTCAGATTGGATTTCTATTCCTCTTTGAAATTATTGCCTTATTCTTTTGTTGCTCGTGCAGGATCAACAACGTTTAACTCCAATTGCTTTACCGTATTATTGAAAGCAGGAATCTGCAGGGTAAAAACATGCTCTAACCGTTTTAATTCTGGAGCTAACCGGGCATTCAGTTCTTCAAAAACTTTATACTCCTGCTCAGTAGGTCTGGCGTCAGCCATGCGAATGAAATCCTGTAATGCACAGTAGCGTTCAAATAATTGCATCGGATAACGAAGGTCATCCTCAATGGCTTTAATTTTGGAATTGATGAGTGTGTCGCCAATGATTTTCAATGAATCAAGCAGCGGTTTTGCTATTTTTCTCAGTGACCTGGTTTTTGTTGTATCGCTAAAGCTACCTACAAAATTATTCACCTGACTTTGTACGGCACGGATCTGCAATACTGATTTAATAATTTCATTTTGCTTTTTATTCAACGAGATCATTAAATCAAACTGGGCTTTCAGATCTTCCTGAGATGTTTTAACCTTCGGATTTAATACGATTGAAAAATTGCGTTTCATTAAAAGTGAATCACCTTTCAATAACTTCACGATGTAATTTCCGGGTAGTGCTTTAGGGCCAGCAAGTGAACCGGCTGACCAGTACTCTTCTTCAAAATGTTTTGCATCGGGATAAACTAAATTCCAAACAAAACGATTCATGCCACTGTCTGTGGGCAAAATATCCTCTTTGTGTTTTGGATCTTCAAAAAGATTAACATTTTTCTTAATTGGTTTACCATACTTATCAAACTTACTGGAGAATGCAATTATGCTGTCACCTGCTGATGAACAGAAAACCAATTTAAGTTCACTTTTGGGTTTTTGTTTCAGGGAATAATCAACGATGACTCCATTTGGCGCATTCGTGCCAGTTTGTTTTTTCTGTGTCTCCTCTTTTTCCGTATCAAGTTGCTTTCCATCGATCCTGATTGCAGCATTGGGTTGATACAGCCAGTAATCAGCCTTCGAAACAGAATCGTTGATTTGATAGAACGGAGTTAGATCATCCAGTACCCAAAACCCCCTGCCGTGTGTTGCTATTACAAGATCCTTTTGATCTTTCTTTACCTGCATATCGTGCACAGGGGTAACCGGGAGATTAAGCTGCATGGATTGCCATTTATCACCATTGTTAAAAGAAATGAATGCCCCGGTTTCAGTTCCGGCATACAGCAGATTTTTTCGGTTTGGGTCTTCACGAACACAACGTGAGGACACATTCACTGGCAAGCCCTTTGTAATGGTTGTCCATGTTATTCCATAATCGGTAGTGCGATAAATACAGGGACGTGTATCATCGAGACGGTAACGATGTGCGGCAAAAAAGCAAGTGCCTGGTTCAAAATGCGATGGCTCAATAATGCTGACTGTTGACCATGCAGGCAAATCTTTTGGTGTAACATCACTCCAGGTTATTCCGTCATCGGTACTCAGGTGAATAAGTCCATCATCACTCCCTGCCCATAGGTCACCCGATTTAGCCGGCGATTCAGCAAATGCATAAACAGTACAAAATATTTCAGATCCGGTATTGTCAGGTGTAATTGGTCCTCCGCTTTGCAACAGTTTTGAAGGATCATTCCGTGTTAGATCAGGTGAGATAGTTTCCCAGCTCATACCGCCATTTTTAGTCCGATGTACACGTTGTGAAGTGCAGTACATTACATTCTTGTTCCACGGAGAAAATGAAATGGGATAAGTCCATGCAAAACGATTCTTCAAAACGTTTGCACCCCATCCTTCATTGATCAGCGGATAAACAGAAATACTTTGGTACTGCTCATTCTTTTTATCATGACGGCTCATAATGCCGTCGTATTCGCCACCATAGGTAACAGAAGGATCATCAGGGTCAGGAACGATGTATCCGGCTTCGCCTCCTGCAGGAACATACCAATCATTTCTTCCAATTGATTCTCCATATGATCTCGTTGCTATCCGAACAGGTCCCCAGTCTTGCTGACCACCGTATGCATGGTATGGAAAGTCATTGTCGAGGTTCACATGATAGAACTGGCCGGTTGGTAAATCTTCACTCGTCCATGTTCTCCCTCCATTAAAAGTGACTGCCGCACTTCCATCGTCAGCTATTATAAAATTATCGGAGTTGCGGGGATTAATCCACATGTCGTGATTATCGCCGTGCTCTTGTGTAATTTTTGAAAACGACATTCCACCATCTATGGATTTCCAGAATTCAACATTGCTTACATAAAGGACATTTTCATTATTGGGGTCACAAAAAATTTCAGAGAAATACCAGGGGCGTTGAGCAAGATCATTTTTTGCGGAAGCTTTGTCCCATGTTTTGCCGGCATTATCACTTCTGAATAATCCGGGATGTTCTTTGTTTTCAATCATGGCATAAACCCGTTGCGGATTGGTTGCTGAAACTGCAATACAAATTTTACCCAATAATCCTTTTGGCATTCCGGGATTTTGAGAAAGTGAATTCCAGGTGTCTCCGCCATCGATGCTTTTATACAAGCCACTTCCGGTTCCGCCACTGGCTAATGCCCACGGTTTTCGGTTCACCTGCCACAACGAAGCATAAAGGATGTTGGGGTTAGAGGGGTCAAAATCAATATCTATTGCGCCGGTGCTGTCATTTTTGCAAAGAACCTGATTCCATGTTTTTCCTCCGTCTCTTGTCCGGTATATGCCACGCTCTTTGTTCACGCCAAACATTTTACCGGCTATAGCTGCAAAGGCAATTTCGGAATTTTTCGGATGAACAATTATTCTTCCTGTTGCAGATGCATCAAGGGTCAACACATGTTTCCATGTTTTACCTGCATCGATGCTTTTATAAATACCATCACCCATTATAGCGGTGTTACGAATTGCAGCTTCGCCCATTCCTACATAAATAACGTTCGGATCATTAGGGGCAACTGCCAAAGCACCCACTGATGCTGAATGAAACGTAGAATCTGACACAGGAAACCAGGTATTTCCACCATCAACTGTTTTCCAGACTCCACCGCCCGTTGCACCAAGGTAATAAGTTAACGGGTCCCCAATCACTCCACTTGCAGTAAGCGATCTGCCGCCCTGATACGGACCGATACTGCGCCATTTCATTCCGGAATAAAGTTGATTGCTAAATGTTTCTGCAGTACTAATCCTATTTGTCTCTATTGCAGAAGACTTTTTTTGAGCAACAGAAAACTCAAATAAGCAAATAAGAATTGCAAGTGACAGGAAATTGATTTTCATAATTATAGTTTTTTGTGCAGTTATTTTAATTAAGAATCACAGGAAAAACACGATCAACCAGAATCACAAAGGTCATCGCTACCACGACCAGGATGGATAGCAAATTTATAATTGTGAGTGTCGTAAAATAGTTTCTTTGAAAAACCCTGGAATTACCAACGATTTTTTTTGCGTAAAACCGGGAAGCAATTGGAATCAGAGACACAAAGAATAACACAATAATTCCCGGATAAAGGCCAGTGATTACAATACCAATAATGCTGAGGGCTGCTATGGTAACAGTTAATACCAGAGAGATGGAGGTAACAACGCTAAAAGTTTTTGTTCCCATTTTTAATTTGATTTTATTTATTCCATTTTAGGCCAAAATTTGTCTTAATAAATTTTTCAAGTTCCATTGAATCAGTTATTTCACTTACTCGTCTTAATCTGTTACTGGTGAGCTTTATATCAAGAAATATGTTCCTGAATCTTTGTTTGATTCTTATGGATTTCACATCGCTCAAAGAAATTTCACTTCTGACCGACCTTAAAAGCAGCAAAGTAAGTACCGGAATACATAAAAAACTCAATAAAAGTCCATACCAAAAATCAAATTGGTCTCCGGTTTTATAAGATTTCAAAAAAGTCAATATAGCATAAATCGCAGGCAAAAGAATCATCAATGACACTATCCACTTTTGTTTTCTCGCATCGTCAGTAATGATGATTTTGTCGTCGTCGAATAGAATCTCACCTTTTTTAAGCTTAAATGTCTGTTTCATGAAGTATCATATAAATATTTATTATCCAACAATTATTGTCCGCTAATTTCGTTTTGTTTCGTAGTGCAGAGCAATTACTCCACAAGAAAATGTTTTTGTTTCTAAAAGTTTCAGATTAGTTGTTTCGGTGACACCTTTATATAGCGGTATGCCCTGTCCAAGTAAAACCGGATTAACAAATAACCAAAACTCGTCAATTAAACCGTGACTTAGTAATGAATGAGAAGCAGTAGGACTTCCAAAGATTAAAATATTTTTTCCGTCTTGTTTTTTGATTTTATTGATTTTGTCTTCAAGTTGGTCACTAATGACCGTGGTGTTGACAAGTCCTTTTTCGCTGAGTGTCTTTGATAAAACAATTTTTGAAACTTTGTTGTACCAGGCCGAGTGTTCTTTGTCGTGTTTAGATGCGTTTGGATGTTCACCGGCGGTTGGCCAATAGTTTTCCATCATTTCATACGTTATCCGACCATAAAGTGCAGCGTCGGCTTTGTCTGTCATGGTGGCAACAAAGTCAAACATCTCCTCGTTTACATTTATCCAGTTCATTTCTCCCTTAAGTCCTGCCACAAAACCGTCAAGTGAAGTGTGCATAAAGAATATTAAATTTCTCATTTTATTTTTGTTTAAGTGGTTATTCTAATTTAAAGTTTACTAAATCGTAGTTTGCGTTTCGTCCTCCTTCTTCGGTTTTTTTCAAGATCCCTTTTTCTACTAAGTCTTT
>CAIVCR010000056.1 GCA_903904515.1 uncultured Bacteroidia bacterium | reverse complement strand
CCTGGGCGTACAATGCCCCCGGCTGAAACGCCGGGGGTCAATAACAGTAAACTCCTGCGGAGTTTGCCTATGAAAGTACTTATTCCGCCAAAGGTGGATAATATTAATGACCCCCAATTATTTATTGGGGGTTTGCGAATAGCGGATAATCCGCCGAAGGTGGATCAAGTTATTGACCCCCAATTATTTATTGGGGGTTTGCGAGCCACCAACAAAATGCAACCCGAAACGGGTTGAATATAAGCTATATATTTGAAACTAACCTTAGAATTATTGAAGAATTTTTCGTAACTTACAAAGTCTTTGATTTCGAATTTACCTTTTAAAACCTTAATCATGGCCAGTTACCGTCAAATTATTTATCACATCACTTTTCATACGCGAAACAGCGAAAAAGTATTACTCAACTCCGGTAATGATGTGCTTTTCAAATACATCTGGGGCGTAATAAAAAATAAAAACTGCCGGCTCTTCAGAATTAATGGTGTTGAAGACCATATTCATATCATTTGCGATCTTCACCCTTCACTCGCTTTGGCTGATCTGGTTAGAGACATAAAAGTGTCCAGTTCCAAATGGATAAAAGAAAAGCATATCTATCCCGATTTTTCAAATTGGGCAGAAAGTTATGGTGCCTTTACACTGTCGGTAAGAGAAAAGGATACAATTATAAAATACGTTATGAATCAACAGCAACACCATAAAAAAGAAAGTGTTCGGAATGAGTTTATCAGGTTGTTAAAAGAAAATGGAGTTGATTTTGACGAAAAATATCGGGTTTAAGTAATTCAACCCGTTTCGGGTTGTGCAATCCGGGTGCCAGGTACCCACGGCTGAAATGCCGGGGGTCAATAACAGTAAACTCCGACGGAGATTTTCTAATAAAGTGAGGGCTTGACTCGAAGTCAGACTCTCACTTTACAAAAATGTATCCCTATTCCTTCTCCCCCTCTTCTTTTCCGCTATATTTGGCCGGGTATTTTTCTTTCCCTTTCATTGCAAACCAAAGGATCTGGTTGAGCAGATCATCATCACCCTGGTCGATATAATCAAACTGGGGTTCAAGGCTTTTCCGGGCATAATGGAGTGCTGTTCCTTTCAGTTCATTCAGATTCTTGTTCATTTCATTCAGCGGAATCTGGTTGGGAACCGACAGGAATGGGGCAAAATCGGGCGTATAGTTAAAACAGTCGAACATTGGCATGGCCGTGGCATCACTGATATTCATCGGAGGAATCCCCAATATCTGTTCAATGGTGCGAACCAGGGAAACCTGGTTGTAATTAGTATGTACTGTTTGTTTTAAGCGCGAATAAGGACTTACGATCGTGCCGACGGTCCGGTAGGCCGAAATGTGATCCCATCCATCCTGAGAATCATCCTCAGTGGTAAAGATTGCCGTATTTTTCCAGAAACGGCTTTTGGATATCGCCTCAATGATCTGACCCATTGCCAAATCATTATCAGCAACCATCGCACGTGGTGTGGGAATTCCCGGACGGGTACCTGCAGTATGGTCATTTGAAAGGGCAATTACAATAAGCTCCGGCCACTGGTCGCCCTCCATTTTGTCGCAGGCATTCATCTCATCAATAAATGCCTTTGCCCTAAGCACATCGGGAAACACATGATTATCAGAACTTGGAAAATTCTGACTTAACAGTTTCTCAACCGGCTTTACTGTGGTTACATTTTTGAACTTAACCGATTCACCTTTTTTGAACCCCTCGTAAATAGAGGTCCAGGTAAGCTTTTTATCATATTGAACATCACATGCTTCCCCATAAATCCGGACATTTTTTCCATGCCGCGTGGCATTATCCCAGATAAAACCTGTTGGGGCATAAACCAATGCATCATTCTGAACATGGGGATAGCTCCTGATCCAGGCCTTCACCTCTTTCTCTATATAATCGGTAACAATGCCCATGTCGGTCCACTGATGACCCTCTGCCGAGCATTTTCCGGAGGCATGATAGTTGTCCATCAAGAGAAAATCATCTACTATTTTATGGGCATTGGGGGTGATCTTCTTTCCGAAAATGCATAAGGTAGAATCGCCATCACCCGCTTTTACGTCACCAAGTACCTGGTCGTAAGTCCGGTTCTCCTTGATGATGTAAACCACATGTTTGAATACGGAAGGTTCACCAATCCGGAGAGGAACCGGAACCGGGGAGCTGTTTTTCCGGGGTAGCTTATCGGTAAGTGCCAGTCTGAACAGTTGATTGGTCTTTTCAACTTTCTGAGTATAGCTCTGCAGCTGCGATTTCTGTGGTAGGGGAATAACCGACACCGATGCCATTTCGCGGTGAGAATTGTAGACCGTATGTCCCGTTTTCTCCAGAACAGTCGGTATTCTGGATCCTTCAGCCTCAATATTAGCGACAAACAAAAGGCTGTCACGGTATATGGCAACACCACCGGGATAAGCCCCTGTCGGGATAAAGCCAATGGTTTTGCTCTCATTTACTGCAGATGTTGAAGAAGCGAGTTTTCCAAGGCTGACAACAGCGAGTGCATTATCCATCCCGTTTGCCACATAGAGTGTTTTCCCGTCACCCGAAATACCCAAGCCATTCGGAGAATCACCAAAATAATTGTTCTTCTCAGGTGAGAGCCGGACAGAAATCTGTTCAGTGACCTCATCCTTTTCAGTACTGATGGCAGAAACCTGGTCGCTGTTGGCATTGGCAGTAAAAACGAATTTTTGATCGCTGCTCGCGGTAATATCATTTGGATGTAACCCGACTGTAATGTTTTTCAGCAATTTGCCCGTTTTCGCATCCAATACCGAAACGGTCCCTTCGCGGGTTGCTCCGGTTTGAGGATCGATTTTTGCGCTTCCCCACGGAACTCCTGCCACGTTTACATCATCCTTTTCAGGAACCGATCCGGCCCAGTTGGTAACATAGAGTTTTCCATTGGCTTTTGTAATCCCGAATGGGGCAACACCTACGGGAGCCGACCAGATCGTCTTACCGGTTTGCACATCCAGTTTTTCAACCGTATTATTTCCGTTTAAGACCACATAAATTACGGGCGAACCTGCTTCCTCAGAAACGAACAGTTCATTGGGCAAGGCCGTTTCTGCCGGTTTAACCGCATCAAACGGGAAGGTTTTTAGTACAGCTATCTTCTTTCCGTCCCATGAAGCCTGAATAACGACTGATTTACTCCCTTTTCCAACGGCACTCCAGTAGAGTTCATACTTTTCTCCGGTTTTGCACCATGCGATGCCGGAGAACGTATTCATCAAATTCTCTTTGACAAAAGGGGTTTTTAAGGTGGAGCGACTAATGATTTTCTTCGTTGCCGGATCGATAATAACAACAGAGTAGCGTCCTTCAACGGCTATCCACTTCCCGTCGGGAGAGATCGCGCAGTCGAGGGCATGGTTTTCATCTGTCTTTTCCCCAAAATAGAGCTGTTCCCCTGCCGGATCAATCCAACGGTTGTAAGGCATTAAAACAGGCAGGTTAGTCTCTGACAAGCTGCTTTTCTCATAGGAAGTAAGATATTTCTGTTGTTGTATAAGTGTCTTATTCGACTGGGAAAAGGCGGGATAAACTGCAAGAATCCCTAAAATCAGAACAATTTGAAGCTGGATTTTTCTCATTTTACTTTAACATTTAAATTTTCGGTACCCTATAGGATTTAAAACTAAATGCAGCCCCGACTACATGTCGCAGTGCCGCAGATTACTATAATTCAGGTCTGAAGTCAATAACCAACACAAAACACAGCGTACAAAGGAACAGACCTAATATTGTTCTCGTATCCAAAGTTTTTTGCTGAAATCCGCAAAGACAAGGCCGGTTTATAACGGGTAATGAATTGTTGCAGACTTTTTGAGCGCACATTCTCTGATGATTTCACCTCAATCGGGATAATATCACCCGATTGGTTTTGAATTATAAAATCGACTTCCGCCTTACCCTCCGACTCCCAATAGTATGGAATAATATCAAGATTTACAAGAGCGTTGGCCACATAATTTTCGGCCAGGATACCTTTAACCGTCTGCCAGGCTGCTGATTCCTGCTGAAATATGAGCGGAGATACACCATAACAAGAACAGAGCAGGCCCGTATCAGCCATATAGATTTTAAACGATCCTGCCTCGGAAAATGCGTTGAGTGGAACATGTCCTTCACTAACCTTCAGACATTTATTGACAGTAGCTGAAGCGATTAACCAATCAATTGCCGCCTCATAATGGGAAGCTCTTGCACCACTTTTAATTATTTTATACTGGAATTTTCTGTTCACTTTGGCTAATTGTGCGGGGATACTGTTAAAAGCAGCCATAATACGAACAGTCTCGGTAAGACCGGCATATTTTGCCATATCCGCAATATAAGCACCAATAATATTTTTCTGCAACGCCATCACAAGATTATAATCGCCGGAGGAAATAAATTCATTTAAGACCTGAGGCATACCGCCAACCCCTATATAAATACGATATTCGTCCATAAATAGTTCGTGCAATGTGCAGACTTCATTGTTTGTAAAACATTCGCGAATAAGCGAAACCGCATTCTCATTGCCCCTGGCCAGAAGAAACTCCTCAAAATCCATTGGATGCATTGTGATAATCTGAACTCTTCCTACCGGAAATGAATGGCGTTCGCGGTTGATCGCAACACCCAAAAGGCTTCCAGCTGCTGCAAGATGGTATTGAGGAGCCTCTTCTGCAAAATATTTTAAAGAGGTTAAGGCCCTTTCGCACGATTGTATCTCATCAAAAATAATCAGGGTATCACCCGGCAGAATGGGGGCAGACAAAAAGGCTGATAATTCCCGAAAGATTCGGACTGGTGAAAGATCCCGTTTAAAAACTTCATGCAACCCCGGGCTGCTCTCAAAATTAAAATAAGCAACATTTTTGTAATTCCTTCTGCCAAACTGAATTAAACTGTACGTTTTGCCAACCTGTCGCGCTCCCTGCAATAAAAGTGGTAACCGGTTTACTCCGCTTTTCCACGCTGACAATTGTTTTTCAATCTTACGTTCCATAAAATGTATTCAAGATCACATTATTGGATCTTTTAAATGTAAATATAGTACATTTCTCCTAAGATTGCACTTCTCAACAAAATTAAAAATCCTCATAATGTCCCCCGATCGCAAAAACGCGGATCGAATTCTTATCAAATTTATAAATCAACCGATCGTATTGAGACAATTTTCTCGACCAGTATCCCGACAATTCATATTTTAGTTGCTCAGGTTTGCCAGTACCCTTTTCAGGATCTTCCCGTTGCATCTCTTTTAAAATCCTGCAAAGGTTTTTACGAAGTACCCTATCTTTATTCCTCAATGCTTCGTAAACGATCCAGGTGTCCCCTTCAAAAACGATTGATCTCATCAAGCTGTTCCTGATTAGGTTTATAACCGCTATTATCATGATAGGTAGGTAGTGATTCCGCCACCTGACGCATTAAAGATTTATTCTGAAGGATGTACAAGGTTTCCTGTTCGCGCTCCCAGTCTTCGGCACTCATAATAATAAAGTCCTTTCCTTCACGGCGGGTTACCCTGATTGGCCGATGCTCCTCAATGGCTTTATCCACAAAGTCTTTAAGGTTTGCTCTGAATTTATTAACGGATAATTCAATCATGATGTTATAAATTAAATTTCACAAATGTACTGCCAATTGGTACATTTGATCATTCTCTCATGAAATAACTTTGATCACAGTTTTTTGAATACTCTCTATGATTGAAATGAATCTGATAATAGGTCATATTAAAACCATTTTGATTGGAGTAAAGCACACAATAATGCACACGCAGATGATTTTGCGATGAAGTTTATCGACGATGACCGGGTACCCGATCCGTTGGGTCTGTCCCAAAACTTATTTATAACCACAAGGTGCACAAGGAATGCACAATAAACACAGAGACAGAGGCCTGTATTTCAGCTCTATGTGATCTAAAGGAATCAGAATATTATAATGCCATATTAATGACGGAGAGTAGCTTAACATTAGTCATCCGGGAGAGAAGATTCGGAGGGGGAGATTGCTTGATTAACAGGGAGATGAGGAGGGATGGCGGCGAT
>CAIVCR010000055.1 GCA_903904515.1 uncultured Bacteroidia bacterium | reverse complement strand
TTGGTAATAGATTTTGTAATCTTTAATTGTCTCATGCTCTCCGATTAAAAGTTTGCAAAGTTACAAAAATTTATGGTTTTGTACAATACCTAAATAGTGGCATTTATTATTTTTTCAAAAATTATTCTTCCACTTTAAAAACGTAGTAGGTCCATTCACCTCCGGGATAGATCCCTTCTACCAAAACGGGCTTCTTATTACTGGCTTGTGAAAGTACTCTTTTTATATCTTCAACACTTGAAACAGCTATTTTGTTTATATCAGTGATGATAAATCCGACCTTTACGCCAGCCTCCTTCAACTTGCCTTTGGTCAGATTAAGAACCTGAATGCCATAATCAATCTTTAAACGTTCTTTATCTTTTTCGTTGATGGGTCCAAATTCGGCTCCAAGTACAGAAAAGGATTCTTTAACGATTGAAGTGCCTCCTTTGGTATTACGTAAAACGACATTAAATTGTTTCATTGAACCATCTCTCTTTACACCAACTGTAATCTGGTCGCCAGGTCTGTATTTTGCAATTTGTTCCTGCAATTGAGCCACAGTATTCACCTGATTTCCATTCACCGATAGAATAACATCTCCTGATTTTATTCCGGACTGGCGGGCGGCCCCATCCTCGGCAGCTTTTCTGATAAAGACACCCTCAATTTTTCCAAGATGTTCCTCTTTGGCCAGATTGTCATCAACATCTTTAATCTCAACTCCGAGCAAGGCCCGCTGAACTTCCCCATACTTCTTCAGGTCATCGACAACCTTACGGGCTATCGAGGCGGGAACAGCGAATGAGTAACCGGAATAGGAGCCTGTTCTGGAGGCGATCGCGGCGTTTATTCCAACCAGCTCACCAACTGCATTGACCAGGGCACCGCCACTGTTTCCCGGATTCACTGCAGCATCCGTCTGAATGAATGATTCGAGGGGTAATTGACCGCCAATGATCCCTATACTTCGCGATTTTGCACTCACAATACCTGCTGTAACAGTGGAGTTTAAACTAAAAGGATTACCCACAGCCAATACCCATTCACCTAACTTAAGAGTTTCGGAATTCCCCCAACTCAGATAAGGCAGATCTCTGGCATCAATCTTTACCAGTGCGATATCGGTATTGGGATCGCGCCCGATCACTTTTGCAGTGAATTTTCGGTTATCATTCAATATAACTTCGATATTATCCGCTCCATCAATGACATGATTATTAGTGACAATATACCCTTCACTGCTTATAATAACTCCGGAACCTGAACCTACATTGTATTCCGGTTCCTGATTATACCCCTTGGGCAGATTATTTCCCTTTGGACCAAAGAAGAAATCGAACAACGGGTTTTCATTTCCGCCAAAGCCCTGTGCTTTCACTTTTGTCGTGATATGCACGACTGCATGAACACTTTTCTCGGCAGCCTGAGTCAGGTCTGGCAATTGAACCTGAGGACCGGGAGGAGCGTTGTAATTTGCTAATTGAACCGGCGAAGTACCTTGAACGAAGACCTCGCGCGGCGCATGATTGATTTTTGAATATAAAAAGATGGCAATGATGGCCCCGGCAAAAGCAATTGCCAGTGTTTTTGCAATTTTTTTAATGCTGTCCATAACTTGATTTTTTAAATTTATTAATTTCTGTTATTAAATTAAGTTCAATTTAAATTTACAATTTATGTGCCAATTCCCAATAACCATGTGAATATACGCAATTTTAACTTTGAAAGTTTAACTCCATTAACAAACTTTAACTTCGTTTTGAATTTGTTACCTTATTGTCAAATGACAATCTTTTTTCGAAGAATGTGTCATTTTGAAAGTGGCAGGACAAAATGACACGTTTTAAGCCCTTTTGAGTAGTCTGCTTATTTCGCCAACCCAAAGTACAATTGAAGTGCTCCCCAGGATGATTGCCCAATCTTTTAAAGGGAGCGGGACGGTACGAAACACTTCTCCGCCAAATTGTACGATTAAAATCTGTCCGGCCAGAATTATCGATGCAACCAGAATAAATCCGATACTTTGATTCGAATTTGAGAATGCTGATCTTCCTGTTGCAAAAGCTTTTGCATTAAACATATTCCAGAATTGAAGCATTACAAATACGGTAAAAAACCGGGATAAATTAATTGGAGTGATCTCGCCGTTTGCATCTTTAAAATAGACTAACAATCCCAGGAGAAACACCACAAATCCCAATCCGACGAAAAGGATCGTGGACCGCATTGGTGGAGTGATGATAAAATCTGAAGATTTTCTTGGTTTATGTTCCATGATTTTTTCGTTTGGCGGAAGTGAGGAGAGTGCTCCGGCTGCAAAAGTATCCATGATCAAATTAACCCAAAGCATCTGCGTAACTGTTAAGGGCAATTCATGGCCGATAATAGAACCTAACAGTACTATAACCAGCGCTGCCAGGTTGATCGTTAATTGAAATAAAATAAATCGCTGGATATTCTGGTACAAGGATCTGCCCCACATCACGGCGGTGGCTATGCTGTTGAACGAATCGTCGAGTAAAGTAATATCGCTGGCCTCTTTGGCTACTGCGGTTCCTGACCCCATAGATAACCCAACCTGGGCATAATTCAAAGCCGGTGCATCGTTGGTGCCGTCGCCCGTAACCGCGACAACTTCTCCAAGCTGCTGGAGCAACTGGACCAGTCGTTGTTTGTCGGACGGTCTGGCTCTGCACATAATTTTGAGGTGTTTGATCCGTATCCTTGCCTGATTATCAGTCAGCACTTCAAATTCTGGTCCTGTAATGATGTTGTGCCATTGATCACTGTTATTCCAAATTCCGATCTGACGTCCAATCTCTTTGGCAGTTCCAGAAGTATCTCCTGTTACAATTTTCACATCAATTCCGGCGTTCAGACATTTTTGAACGGCCAGGGGCACTTCCTCCCGAACGGGATCCGAAATGGCAACTACACCCAGGTAGGTGAGGTTTGTATTAATCAGGTCGCCACCCATAAAACGTGGATTTTCATCATCCACAATCTCAAAGGCAAATCCCAGCGTTCGCATACCCTGATCCTGATATTGATGCAAAAGCGCTTCAATTTGCCCTTTAGCAGCATCAACAGTTTTCCGCTCTTCGCCAATCATCACATCATTACATTTGGAAAGAACAATTTCAGGAGCACCTTTCACATAAAGCACTTTTTTGTTTAATAAGGGGGAATCTACCAACGAAGCCATAAATTTTCGTTCAGTAGAAAATGTCAGCTGTTGAACAACTTGGGTATTCTTTCTTATTTCAAGATAGTTAATCCCTTGGTTGTGCAGCCAGAGTAATAGGGCTGCTTCCGTCGGATTCCCTAATGTTCTGACAATTTTAGGATCTGAAAAATCCAGGTAAGCGGTCGCATTTACCGCTATTCCTTCTTTGATCAGAATACTCAGTTCATCATTTGAGAGTTGCTCATTTTTTAATCCGAAGAAATCAGTTCGGGCAATCCTCATCCGGTTTTGAGTTAATGTACCCGTTTTATCGGTGCATATAACGGTTGTGGCACCTATTGTTTCACAGGCATGCATCTTTCGGACAAGATTGTTAGCCTTGAGCATTTTGCGCATACTTAGGGCGAGGCTCAGGGTTACGCTCATGGGCAAACCTTCGGGTACAGCAACCACGATAAGGGTAACTGCAACCATAAAGTGCTGAATCATCCTACCTGCTATTTCTATGCCTACCCACGATTGCGGGCTTAAGGGATCGATTCCAAGCAAGTAACCAATTAAAATGAGCAGAATAAATGTGAGTATTCCAAGGCCAAACCAAACGAACCAGTTCCAGGTTTTGATGATTTCAGGAGGCTCTTTTTTAATGCCTGTCAGTTTAAATCCGTCGTAAATAATTGGCATCCACACTTTAATTAAAGCAACCAGCGACGATAACATAACTATACCTGCGGATCCCAGCTGAGTGAGGGTTAACGTATCGGTCGGTTTCTTTAAAAAGAGATCTTTGACAAACAGGGCAATAAAAGTCAGTATAGCAATTCCAAAGCCCATTACCCCTATAAATTTAGCAAGTTCCTCAAGTTGTTTATTGAGAGGGGTTATTTCTCCCGACATTTCGGTTGATTGCCTGGCTACCTGACCATATTCTGTGGCATCACCAACCATAATAACTCGTATGACGGCATGTCCGTCCATAACCTTTGTGCCACGCATGGCTATGTTTGATGGATATGTCGATTCTTTATCAAACTCTTTTGGATTTGCAGTTTTATCAATCAGGGGTTCTCCTGTAAGGCACGATTCGTCAATCTGCAGGGAAACAGATTCGACTATCTCTCCATCTGCAGGGACTTCTTCCCCTGCACCCAACAGGACAATATCTCCGACAACAATATCTTTTTTTTGAATTTCGCTTATATTTTCATTCCGAATCACTTTAACCAAGGTATCGTCATTGACCTGATTCAATATGTCGAATTTCTTGTTTGCATCTACCTCGAACCAGAAAGAGACTCCAGTGGCCAGAATAATCGCGCAAAAGATGCCAATTGTTTCAGCATATTCATTGTGTAAAAAAGCAATTCCCAGGGAGAGAAAGGCGGCAATAAGTAGGATCCTGATGATCGGATCCTCAAATTTTTCAAGAAAGAGTTTCCACAGTGGATCGCGTTTGGGTGGTGTCAGCAGATTGTATCCGTATTTCTTACGGCTTTCAATAACTTCTTCCGGGGTGAGACCTGAGTAATGATTTCTACGTTCCATTTATGTCAAAACTGCTAAAATTAACTGTGCTCAAAGTTATTCAAAAATTTCTCTTTGCTCCGTCAATTGACACTAAGATGTTCTTAGCGGGAATCTATTACTCTTCGGTTAAATCATCTTCTCCCACCTCAGGCAAAATCAATTTTGTATCGATAGATTCCAGAACTTCAACGTCTTTCAGCTTCCTTTGAATAGCGCGGGTTCTTTTGCCTAACACATCATCAAGTTGATTGAGGCCTGTCTGAATGTTTCCCTGGGCTTTCTCCACCAAGCCGCCAAACAGTTCGAATTCTTTTTTAACTGCTCCCAGGATTTTCCATACTTCACCGCTGCGCTGCTGGATTGCCAGGGTCTTAAATCCCATTTGTAAACTGTTGAGAATAGCCGCCAGCGTGGTTGGCCCTGTGACTACAATTTTAAAGTTTCGTTGCAGATCATCCAGTAATGAGGCTCTTCGCACGACCTCGGCATAAATACCCTCGAACGGAAGGAACATAATTCCAAAATCGGTGGTGTTCGGCGGATCGATATATTTGTCATGGATGTCCTTTGCCATCTTTTTAATCGTCGTCTCCAGTAATTTCTGAGCTGTTTCAATTTTCTGAAGGTCACCATTTTCGTGTGCATCCTGAAGTTGTTCGTAAATGTCTTTAGGGAATTTGGCATCGACAGGTAACCATACGACGGAGTTTTGATCGTCACGTCCCGGTAGTTTTATCGCAAATTCAACCAAATCGGCACTTCCCACCTTGGTTTTCACATTCGCCTCATACTGACCCGGGGCCAGAATCTGTTCCAGTAACATGGCAAGCTGAACTTCGCCGATACTGCCGCGCATCTTAACATTACTGAGTACTCGTTTCAACCCACCCACATCCTGGGCAAGGGTTTGCATTTCACCCAGTCCTTTCTGAACGTTTTCAAGTTGCCTGACAACCAGTTCAAACGATTGTCCCAGCCTTTCATTTAGCGTTTTCTGAAGTTTCTCATCAACAGTCACACGGATCTCTTCGAGTCGTTTTTCGGTGCTTTCCACCATTTTTTTCTGCTCTTCGCCAAGAAGTGCAAATTTTTCGCGCTGAAGCTGGTTAAAGGAGGCTACATTTTTATCGAAAGTTTCCTGGAATCCCTTAAATGAATTGATTAAGGTGTCCCGCTGCAATGTGCTGTCGTTCTTCGACTGGGTAGTTATCTCTTTGAGTGTATCGGCAAGTTCTCGTCTGAATTCTTTCAGTGTATTGTTTAGTTCAGTTCGGTTTTCTTTGGCAATGGAAGAGTTTTCCTCCCGGTTAATCCTGAAATCCTCGCGAAATCCCGATTCAATTTTCAGGAGACTTTTCTCCAGATTATTTATCCGATCGGTGAGTGGGGTCTCTTTTTTGTTTTTCTGTATAAAAAGGAATATCACAACTATCAGATTAATCAGAATCAATAAAATCAGCAAAGAAATTTCTGTCATTTTGAGTCTGTTTAAAATTTTATTTTATGCCTATGGCATTATTTATAAGTAAAAAATATCCGAAAGTTTATTTTTTTCGCCTTAACTTTCGTGTAAAAAGAAGCTTGAAAAAATTATAGAAGAAGGGGATAAGTGTAACAATAATTAAACCCAGGAAGATAAGCAGAAAGTTATTTTTAACCCAGGTATTTCTCCCGATAAAATAGCCGGAAAGGGTGAATAAAGGGACCCAAAGTACAGACCCAATTATGGTATAAAAAAAGAATCTGGCATATTTAAATCCTGTGAGACCGGCAAAAAAAGGGATATATGTTCTGATAACAGGGAAGAAACGGCCGACAACAATAGATTTTGCACCATATTTGATATAGAAATGACGTGTTTGAATGACATATTTCATCAGGTATTTCTGAACAAACTGGTTCCGGCTTTTTTCAAGGTTATGTCCAAAGAAGGATCCGGTAAAATAATTGACGATATTTCCCAATATTGCGGCGAGAATGAGTATCGGAACCAGCCAGACAATGTTGAGAGATGTTGAAGCCGAGACTACTCCTGCAGAGAAAAGTAAACCATCACCCGGAAGGAACGGAAAAATAACAGCCCCTGTTTCACTGAAAATAATCAGGAAAAGGATCAGGTATGCTTCAGTCACATTTTCTGCAACTAACTGCATTAAAACGTCGTCGGTATGTATTATCAGTTCAAATAATTCGTGCATTTAGGCGAAGTTTATCCATAGTTGGTTCGAGGAAAGTTTAAAACGACAAAGGTACACTATTTTTGAGAGCCTTCCGAATAATCAATGACATGGATTATCTTCTGAATTTCTTGGTTTTGACTCCTGAAGTAATTTATCGGCCATCGCATTGCCCAATTCTACGCACATCCGGAATTTATCAGCTTTTAGCGCCCCTTTCTCTTCGATGGGTTCGTAAACCATTTCCCATTTAATCATATCTGCAAATTTTTTGAGATTGTTGACACCCCCTCCATTCCACAGAAAGTTTCCGAAGATTCCAAGATAGTGCTCTTTTGGCGCCATATGTTCGATGGTGGCAAGAAGAGTTTCAACATTGGGAAATAAGGCATTGTTGTAGGCACAACTACCTACAATAAAACCTTTATATTTAAAGATATCATTAATAATGTATGACGAATGTGTCTTGGAGGAGTCGTAGACCCTGATGTTTTTTATACCCCGTTCACTTAACTGACGGGCAATTACTTCTGCCATCTTTTGAGTGTTACCATACATCGAGCCATACACGATCACCACCCCCAGTTCCATTTCATAATTACTCCATTTACTGTATCGGCTAAGGACCCAGTTCAAATCGGTTCGCCATACCGGTCCGTGAGTTGACGCAATCATTTTGATATCGAGTATGGATAGCTTTTTCATTGCCCGCTGAGTATGGGCGCAATACTTGCCGACGATATTTGTAAAATAACGCATCACATCAACTTCGTAAAAATCGAGGTTAATTTCATCGTCAAAGACACCGCCGTCGAGTGTACCATAGCTGCCGAAAGCATCGCCGGAGAACAATATCTTATTATTTTCGTCGTAGGTAATCATGGTTTCAGGCCAATGAACCATCGGAATTGTTTGAAACTGAAGAGTTGTCTTTCCAAGTGAAAGAGTGTCATTGTCATGCACAAGTAATACTTTGCCGGGATCGATACTGAAACTCTCAACAATTGCGAAAGTTTTTTTATTCCCAACCAACGTAATTTCGGGGTACCTGCTTCGGATTGCCTTTAGAGCTCCCGAATGATCAGGTTCCATGTGGTTAATGATCAAATAATCTATCTGACGGTCCCCAATTATTGTCTGAATTTTGTCAAGGTAATCCTCTATAAACTGTCTTTCTGCAGTATCGACGATTGCAATCTTTTCATCATCAATCAAATACGAATTGTAGGAAATCCCGTTTGGGATCGGCCAGATATTCTCGAAAAGAGCTGTTCTGCGGTCATTGAATCCGAGATAATAGATATTTTCGGCAAGCTTAATGTGATGCATTTTATTCTTTTATAATGAA
>CAIVCR010000054.1 GCA_903904515.1 uncultured Bacteroidia bacterium | reverse complement strand
TAATTCCTAAACAAACAAAATTAAGATTACCCTTTTGATCAGGCTTCGATACTTTAACCGGGGAATTATTGGTAAGAATGGTGTATTTTTTCCCCGGATTTAATCCATTCATCACATATTCCACCTTGATCTTCGCATTTTCTGAAGTTTGCTTCCAGCGGATTTCAGAATCAGTTTTCGACACTAATTCAATAGTGCAGCTATCAATGGATCGGGCTTTAAAAGTTTCTTCGGATTCGTTCCCAAAGAAAACAGCAATCTTATTTTTACCCGGATTAACCCCAAAAGGTTTTGAAGAAGTGACCGTAAAGCCACCTGAACTAACCGTCGTTTTATCAGCATTAAGACCGATTAAATAATTTTCGCCCCGAAGGGTGTATTTAATATTTGTACCATTCAATTCGGCTGTGAGGTGCGGCTCCAGGTATAAACGGTTCCATTGCGGACGGATGCCATAAATATTCCGGTACAAACCTACAATGGCCATTGCATTATTGGCAAGGATATCCTCCCCAGCTCCGGTTTGCGATTTTCTGAGATACCGCTGGTGTGCAAGACCATCCGTATCGTATTTTGCGATCACATTCTGAATGTACTTAACCGCTATTTCCGGATTTTTTTCGGCATAGCACCGGGTGCCCAATTCTGCCCATCCAAGAAACATATCCCCGTTTTCGTAATTTGGCCAGGGATAGTTTACATTTTTCAGACCTACGTTTTCTTCATACGGAAAATAGCAGGCGGGCCAGACGAACAGGTTCTCTTTCTGGTTAAGCACTTCCATTTTCGATAAAATGGCCTCCTTCCGTGTCGGATCATCACAAAGGCCATAGCCAACAGCCATAAAGTTGACCACGCTCACGAGGTTATTTCCATAAACCGAACCGTCTTTTTCGCGCCAGTGGACATACCACTGTTTTTCGGGATTCCAGAAACCACCATCAGCAATATTTTTGTTATATGCAGTTTTTAGTTTTAAGGCCAAAGACAAATAGCGGTCAGCCATTTTTCGATCACCCAGTAAATCCTCCAATTCTGCCCATCTGGTTAATGCCTTATACATCAGTGCATTGATGGTGGATGCTTCGTATGAGACCCAGACAACATCGAGCCAGTCGGTTCCTTTTTGCTCGTTATGGGTGTTCTGGATCACCTCAAACAGCCCGTTCCCGTCTGAATCGCGCCGGATCATATATTCCAGCGCACTTTCGCAACGTTGTTTAAACTTACCCAGCCAGAACCTGTCGCCGGTCATGTCGAACTGTTCGGCAACATCAATCGCAAAGGCCGGTTGTGAGTCGAGCATATAACCCCACTGACATTCATAATAACCGTCTTTGGTAAACGTATTGGGCATTCCATCGCCCGCATCGTGATGCCATCTGGGCAACACCCTTCCGTCTGGCTGAATGGCATGATCCTTTTCATATTCAAGGGTCTGCGAATACCCGCGAATATATTCAGGATCATCGATTGCCAATCCGAACAGCGCCAGCCATTGTTCCTGAAGGACAGCAAATCCGGTTCTCCACCCATTCGAGCCATACAGATTCTGATCGACAACCGAATAGCGGGCTATCGTATTGAGGATTTCGTTCACAGAACGTTCATCGATACCCTTCAGGGTTCCCCGGTCGTAAGCCTCATCATAACTTAATGCCTCGAGGGAATAGCAGATAGTAACCGATGATTTTTTCACTGAGACGGGTGCAAAGACATCGCTTCCGGTTTCAATAAATCGTCGCAATCCATACTTTGTGGTTACCTCTGAGTCGGAATATGTTTGAACAACTCCCAAAGCATTATTTTTGGAATGAGTAAAGGACACCGCAGGAAAAACATCCTTTCCAATCTCAGGAACAATACGAAAACAGCTGTTATTCATCCTGTTCCAGAAAGTTATTCCTGAAGCATGTACACCATAGGTAAAATTCTCTTTTTCAAGAAAACGGCACCAGGCAACCCCTCCGTTACTCAATACCGCACCATCCCATGTTTGCATCGAATTGAACTTCCAGGCCGGAAGGAAATTCTGATCCATCGTCCCGTCATTTAAATAATCCCTTTTGATTTGCCACTTAATACTGTTTTTCAAAATGGTGAACACCCACGTTTCTTCGATTCCAAAAGTGCCTGGCCCATAACGGAGATTAGATATTGTCACCAGATTTTTTGCAATTTTAACCGCTGGAATTGAGGATAAAATTACTGAAGTATAAACCTGTTTTCCCTGTTCAAAACCTGTAAACACGCCATTTCCGCCATTCACAACCGGAATACCTTTAATCGTCAGATTTTCTATTTCACACCCTTTATTACAATTTAACCGGATGGAAATACTCCCGATACTGTCGGAGACAGAAATCGTCTTTAAGGCCTTATCATAATCAATATACGACCTGATTTTCTGGGCATTACCAGTGAATGAAAAACAAATTGAAAGGATAATTAAGGCGATATATTTCATATTTTATTCAATTTAAGAATTATGGAATAATTCAAAATGTAAAGTGCAAAATCAAAATGCAAAACTCTTGTTGGCTAGTGTTTTAGAAAATTCTCACTTTACGATAATCTAACTTTTGACCTTTGCATTTTGAATTTTACATTTTTAATTTAGATCTCACTTCGGTACGGCTAATGGCAGCTTCAGATATGCCAGGCCAATACTTCTGCGCATATGGCTGGTACTGTTTCCTCCGGGTGCGTCATACAAAACGGCCAGTTTATTCTTGTATTTTATAACCGAAGGGAGACCGATGCATCGTTTTGACCAGTTGCAATTTTGGCCGTCAAGCACCACCGCCTTGTGTTCAGGGTCCCATTTATTCAGATCTTTTGACCAGTAAACCCAAACGGCATCGGTGTATTCCCCATCCTTGTCAAAACCGATATGATTTGTAAATAAAAACCAGGTTTGGTTTGACTCTTCATAATAAATCGATGTGTTTTCGATCTGCTCCTCACGTGGGACGATTGGCGCCGGATCTATGGTCCATGGGCCATCCAAATCCGTTGTGCGGGCAATACAGATTGTCCGTTTTACAGTGAAGTCAGCGGCAGAAAAGAACATCAGGTATTCGTCCCTGTTTTTTACAATAAATCCGGGAGATGTTGTTGAACTGTAAAAGGAACCCTCTTTCGGTCCAAATGGAGTGATATCCCGTCTTTTTTTCCAGGGGCCAAAAGGAGAGTTTGACTCCGCTTTCATATTCAGGTATGGGAATGAGGGGATCAGATTGGGCCAGGATGAAACATTGGGCGTTCCGAGATAGAACATGTGCCATTTCTTCCCATCATAATAAGTCGTACCATAACTGGCACTTTTGGAATCGGGATCGTCCTTGCCTCCAAGCTGAAGAACAGGCCCCCTCTTTTCCCAGTGGACCAGGTCTTTACTGATTGCCAGTGAAGTAAGCCACCCTTTTGGACCGGCAGCATCATAGTGCATGCAATAGGTTGAATCATCGGCTTTAAACATCCACAGATCACGGGCTCCAAGAATATCGCATGAATCCGGGCCATCGCCGTAAGGCATTACAATACCAGCATCTTCGGCATCCATCCGGTATTTACACGCTGGTCTGCCATCTTTATATTTGGGGCAAAAAGAGACAAACATGATGGTCACTAAGAAGAATATCCTGATCATAAACCTTGTATTAGCATAAATAAACAGCGATGAAAACAATTACATTACAGACCTGGGGTGTGCTGAATTATTGCTATCAAATTTAACGAATTATCCTGATTTAAAAATGGCTATTTAAAAACTGTTTGTGAATTGCAGCTTAAGGAAAAACCACAGAAAGAGCCCTTACTGAGCAGGCATTAAAATAACCCAGGGCCCCGTTACTAATGTTCGAAGTTGGATTTGCCGGCGATGCAGACTGTCCCCCTTCCCGGCCAGCTGTCCGGAAATATTCGTAAACACCCTGATCTACAGCCTCCAGCCAAATAGTGACGACGTCTCCGGTTTTCAGTTTATTATCCGTGTCAATAGGTCTGATTGTATATGAAATGGTTTGTCCGGCACTTATTCTGTCGTCTGTAACGTTAATATCCTCCTGTTTTATTCCATTTATCAAATAGATCAACCGATAATAATTGCTGATATTTGCAGGATCGATAAAATTAATTCCCGGATATTTATTGTTCCCGAACAGGCTCTTCTGAAAATAAATTGACTCGATATCTACCGGAAAAGGCATAGTAGATATGGCACTATAGCTTTTCCCCCCAATATTCACATCAAGCGTATACGTATGACCTGGTACTCCATTTATCTTTGAAGTAATATAACTTCCCGGATATATCTCGGATAATTGCTCCGAATTCCCGGCATTATCGCTCAATATAACATTTGCTCCTGTAACTGCAGGATATGCATTCGATTCATCAAAATTTACCGTTTGGAAGATTTTAACGGTATATGGCCCCGAGTGATCATAGATATTACCCTCAATAACCAGCTGTGGCGAAGCGGTATTTAAATCAAGCTTAATAACTTTTTTGCACGCCGAAAGGGAACCAAATACGATTAAAACAGATAGCAGCCAGGTAATATTTTTAATCATTTACTTAGAATTTAAAATTATAGGTGAATGATGGAACCAATTTGAATAACGTTGTTTGGATTGCCTCCGTTTTTGTGGGATCTGATTTGCTGTCCTGGAAAGTAATCGTATACGGATTATCATGTCCGTAGGCATTGTAGAGTGAGAAAGTCCAGCTCGATTCGAAAGTCGCTGTTTTCTTTCTTAACCAGGTAGCACCAAGATCAAGACGATGGTAGGAAGGCATTCTGTTCGCATTACGATCCTTGTAATAAAACATGGTCTTGCCGTCAACAACATATTTCCCGCTTGGAAAAGTTACAGCATTACCGGTATAATAGACCCATGTGGCTGACAAACTCCAGCGTTTGCTCAGGTCGTACATTCCAACAACTGAGATATCGTGTGTCCTGTCCTGCTTTGCCGGAAAATATGCACCGCTATTTACAGTGTCAAATTTCCTTTCTGTTCGGGATAGGGTATAGCTAACCCATCCATTGAATCTCCCCGATTTTTTCTTCAGGAACAGCTCCAGTCCATAGGCCCTGCCTTTACCAAACAGAATTTGTGATTCCACATTATCATTTAAATTGAGCTCAGCTCCATTTTTATAATCGATCTGGTTTTGAAGATTTTTGTAATAAATCTCTGATGAAAACTCATACTTATTTTCGCTTAAATTGCGGTAATAACCAATGGATACCTGATCGGATATCTCCGGCTTCGCATTGTTGCTGCTTGGGATCCACAGGTCGGTAGGATTACCCGAAGTTGAATTGGAGAGTAGATGGAGGTTTTGGACGTTACGGGCGTAGGCTGTTTTTACCGAATTTTGCTGATTAAAAACATAATTCAATGTTGCCCTGGGTTCCGGATTAAAATAGGTTTTTACGAAATGTCCGCTATTAACCGTTGATCTACTGGCAATATTCCCCTTGTTGTCATAGGTATAAAAAGTGCCGGGTCCGATGAGGTTAAAGAGGGTAAACCTCGCTCCATATTCAATACTTATCTTTTGAGAGAGGCTAAAGAGATGAGAAACATACATCGCATGCTCCAGGGCATGCTTATTTGTAAGACTTTTGAGGCTTACATTGCTGATTGCCGTAATTGCTCCCGGAATAATCTGATGGTAAACTTCATTAAAGCCAAATTTCAGCGTGCTGTTGTCTCCTCCAAAAAATTGAAAATCCTGTTTAACTCCATAATCCTGGATTCGTGAGATAATATTTAATTTGACTCCGCTGTTGATATTTATTTTATAATCATAATTGCTGAAAATAAGGGAGGTGTTCGAGAACAACCGATCTGAAAACAGGTGGTTCCATCGAAGCGTGGCCGTGCTGTTTCCCCAATTAATACCAAACGTATTTCCAAATCCAAGAACATCTTTTCCAAAATAGCCGGAGAGGAATAACCTGTTTTTCTCATTAATCCTATAATTTGCTTTGGCATTCAGGTCGTAAAAATAGAGTCTTGCCTTGTTCAGCGATGTGTCGCTCGAGGCCTTAAGGAACAGATCAGCGTAGGTACGCCTGGCAGAAATCATAAATGAACCTTTATCTTTTATAAGAGGACCCTCAACGACTATCCGGGAGGATATCAATCCGACGCCGCCACTCACGCTGAGCGTTTTGTCATTCCCATCATTCATTTTAATATCCAGAACAGAAGATAGCCGTCCGCCATACTCCGAAGGTTCATTCCCCTTGTAAACCGAGATATCTTTTATTGCATCTGAATTAAACACAGAAAAAAATCCCATCAGGTGAGAGGCGTTGTAAACTGTCGCTTCATCGAGTAAGATTAAGTTCTGATCCGCTGCTCCCCCACGAACATTAAACCCGCTGCGCCCTTCCCCAACAGCCTGGATACCGGGCAATAGCTGAATAGTCTTTAAAAGATCCTTCTCTCCAAACAGAACAGGGATATTTTTGATCTCCTTAACGTTAAGTTTTAAAAGTCCCATCTGCGTTTTTGTCACATTTTCATCTTTGCGCCTGCCATAGACAATAACCTCGTCCAACTCCCGGGCTTGCTCCGAAAGAGAAAAGTTTAATTTCTGCGATTTCTCAAGAGATATTTTTTCAATACAAGGCTTATAACCGGCATACTGAGCCGTAACTTCATAGCTACCTGCGGGTAGCGTTAGAGAATAGAAACCATAGGAATTCGTTCCTACACTTTTAAGAGGTAATTCTCTAATCTGTATGACTGCACCGATCAGATCTTCGCCCGTTCGGCTATCTTTTATTTGACCACTTATGGTAAAGCGTTGCTGTGCAAACAGGGCAGGGAGGCACACTAAAACCAGCAAGGCTAAAATTTCTACTCTTTTTCTCATTCAAACATTTTAAAAACTTAGCTGAACAGGTATGAAGATGAAGCCGACTCTTTGACGTAAATCCGGCGTTGCTCCATTAATCGGTGCCGAATGTGTGAATAAGGATTTTTCTATCATCTAGATTTAGGGAGCTACCTTGAACGAAAGAATCAAAACCTTGGTGATTTGACCAACCAGAGGAGCCTGCGGTGCTACATTCGAAAGAAATAAAGCCACTGTCAGATGAGATGGAGTAAGCTCCTGGACAATGCATTCGCTCATAAAGTCCCTGATACCTAAAAACCCGTCAGGGGAGAAACTCAAAGTATTTACATTGCTGAAGGACTCATTGGTTGAGGATACCCCATCTGCCGTAGTGGCAATTGTGAGGGTTTTTCCCGGATTAAATGCAAAAGTAAGGGCTGCCGTAGGTTTGTAGGGTGTGATGTAAGTCAGACCTAAACTATCGGCGCCCTGAGGTTGAACATTAACGATATTATTAACGGAACAATACGATAAGCCAGCCAGCGCACCGCCCCCCTGAGGAGAGATCACATAATTGCCATTACTGAAAAAGATAAACTTATCGGTATAGGCCTCACCCAAATCGATGGTTGTCAAGAGGGCTGCCGGGTAACTTCTCTCGATCATCAGACTGGAATCGGGGTTTGCCCGGTAGATGCCAGCGGAAGAACTGATTATCCAGGCTTTCCCTTTAGGAAAAGCGGAGCCCCCTGTTAGCAAATCCATTGGAGTCATCACCGGAATATTCACGGTGGTGGTAGCTGTAGCACTTCCACCAGGTCCTAAAATAAATAATGTCACAGAATAAGTTGTCCCATCTTTGGGATAAGTATGGATCACCGGAGTGCTGGTATAAACGATCACGCTGTCTCCATCTCCAAACCTCCATTTATAGGCAGTTGAATTGGTTGTTGCAAGTTTGAAAGTAACCACATTATTTGAAACATCTGCAGTTATAGTGGCAGTCGGCACAGAAGGAATTGGTTTACAAGCTCCAAAAAGAACCAGGAAACAAGAAAACAAACAAACCAATTTGAAGTACTTTTCCATAATTAAATTCTACCGTCAATTTTCAGCAATATTACTGAAATTTCCAGTTGGATTGTTTTAACACCGAAGGTATTTAGAAAAGTACCCGGAAAAAAAGGCCGTTTCGAATGAAACGACCTTTTTTAAAATCTTATAAATACTGCTGATTTACTTTGTTACTGAACCACTTCAAAGTAAAGGCGTAACACAAAATTTGGTTTGCCAACCTGGCCCGGAGGAGGTACTGCAGAGACAAATACATCAGCAAACATCTGTGAATCGGTCAGCTGCTCGACAATACATTCATTGGTTGAATCCATAATACCCAGAAATCCACCATTGGTAAAACTTAACGTTGTTACATTTGAGTAGGTTACATCACCCGCATGTGCACCATCGGGAGAAGTTGTGAGGGTGAATGTTTTCGCTTCGTTGATCTGGAAGGCTGCACCGGCAGGCGATGTAAACGGTGTAGCATATGTTAATCCTGATCCACCTGCATTTCCAGCATTTGGAATACCGTGTAAAGCACAATAAACATAGCCGGCAAAAATTCCGCCACCATTGGGATGAATGGTCATCGTACCATCACTCTTAAACTCAAATGTGTCACCATATACAGCACCTAATCCAACAGCTGCCAGAATACCTCCAGGATAAGTCTTATAAACAGGAGTGAAATCGGCTGTTGCAAATGCAATAACAAAAGCAGGTGCCGATGCACTAATACGCCACTGCCTGGAGCTTGGTGAAGCTGCTGTGCCACCAGTTAGTAACTGCAATTTTGTTTTGGGAGGAATGGTTACTTTATTTGTTACAGTAGTCTGTCCACCCGGCCCTTTAATGGTTAATGTAACATTAAAGTCCTTGCCAAATTCTGAATAGGTATGAACCGGCGTATGTATTGTGGAAATATAACTACCATCACCGAAATCCCATTCATATTTACTATCGTTTGTAACCACTGCTGCAAAAGTAACTACACTCCCTTCAACCTTGGAGGTAAAGGTAACAGTAGGTAATTGGTATTCTTTTTTGCAGGCTACAACAAAAATTAGCCCAACAAAAAACAGGCTAGCCAGTCTGAAATACTTTTTCATAAAAAACGATTTAAAATTAATTTCATAGGATTTAGTTGACAAATGTAAGATAAAATGATAAAAAACCATAAATTAAATAGAATATTATTAATCAACTAAAATTAATCATACAGCCTTATTAATCTGAATGTTACAGTCTATTTTTTATCATAAAACGTTAATCGTTTTTAGAATTTCAGGACTAAAATGCCAAAATCTGTTAAAGGGGTCAAAGGGAAAAAGTAAAAACAGCGGATTTTCATCGGCTATATACCATGCTAAATCGGTATAAATCTGAAATTTTTCAATTTAAAAGGCACTTAATTCAGATAAAACTGAGCTAGTCTTCTGTTTTATTTGCAGTCGTGGGATGCAGCATTGTCAACTGCAATATCACAGCTGCTACCACAAAAATAGCCAGAAGTGCGATATCCCTGCTAAGGTTCCCTGAATCGGCAGATTTACCCAGAAAAGTGGTTATTATTGCCCCTGTTGAGATACCTGCCAGATTCATTAAACCATATCCTGTAGCCCTGTAACGCGGAGATGCAAATTGACATAAAATTGGCATGCTGTTTACATCAAACATGCCAAACCCTAAACCAAAAAGGGATGCGCCAAGCATGATGGGGATGAAATCATGACCAAATCCAATCAGCAGCACTGCCGGAATTGTCAATGTAAGACCAATTGCACCGATAAATATCCGTCCCCGCAGGTTCGTCTGAATCCATCTGTCAGATAACAATCCCCCTATTAGTACACCAATCAGGGAAGAAACTGCCATTGTAATTGTTGAGAGCGGACCTGCATGCGACATATCGATATGCAGATTGTTCGCAAAAAGGGTAGGCAGCCAGCTTTTGGTTGCCCATCCGGGTAAACTTGGTGCTGAAAAATAGAACAAAATCACCCAAAAAGAGATGTTTCCCAACAGAATACCCATTCCTTTGAATAACTCTCTAAACCTTCTGGCCAGACTATGCGTAATATCGCGGGCGATGATGTAAGCTTTTTTCTCTCTTAAAAAAAACATGAGAACAACGCTGTAAAGAACACCTATTAATCCGAAAACATGAAAAGTGGTTTGCCAGGAGAAATTTCCTGCAATAGTTGCTCCAAAGCCTCCCAGAGCCTGACCAAGATAGATACCGGTCATATGCAATCCAACGGCCAAAGAACGGGTTTTCCCCTGATGATAATCCGCTATAAGTGCAAGACCTGCTGGCATATAGAAGGCCTCGCTCACCCCCATAAGGGCCCGCAATACATAAAGCTGGTCGAAGGTTTTTGCAAAACCCATCAGCATAGTTACAGCCGACCAAACAAACAGACTTCCTACAATCATCCATTTCCTGTTGAGCCTGTCAGCAATAATGCCAGAGATTGGACTCATCAGGGCATAGATCCACAGGAAAATAGCCATTAACCGTCCAAAATTGGCCGCAGTCTCCAACTCGGCTATATCGATCATCATCGAAGGCTTCATTGTCGACAGCATCTGCCGGTCAAGATAATTAAGCAGTGCAACGACCCATAATAGGCCAACCACTAACCAGGGATACCATTTTTTTTCTTGCATACCGTTAAACTGTAACTGTTTTTACTTAAGATACTTGATGAAAAATTCGTTCATCCTGAGTTGTGAATAATCATTCACACGCTGCACCACATCCATCGCGTGGGGCCAAAAGGGGATCTTGTAATAAACATTAGGAATCCCAACACTGTCAAGTTTTGCCTTCAAAAGATCAGACTGACTTACAGGAACAAGATCATCCGAGGTACCGTGAAGGATCATTGTGGGAGGGCTTTGTTTATCTACATATTGGATAGGGGAAGCTTCTTTATAAAGACCTGGCATCTCAGTGTACGGATGATTCAGAAATCTCGTTATCAATGGCTGGTTTCTTGCATAATCAGTAGTAAAGTCAGTTGGTCCATAGATATCGACCACTGCTTTTATGTGATGGTTACCCATAGGAACAGTGGTAGTATCCCCGCTGTTTACCGGTTTCTTCCAGTTATACGCAGCAAGCAGCGCCAAATGAGCACCCGCTGATCCGCCAATAAGTGCAATCCTGTCCGGATCATACCCATAATTTTGACCATTTTTATACAACCACTGAACGGCATCAGTGATATCTTCAACACATGCAGGGTAAAATCCATCCTTTATTAACCGGTAAGATACCGTTGCAGTCATATACCCTTTTTTAGCAAATGCGACAAGATAAATGAGATAATCTGATCGTTTTCCTTGACTCCACGATCCTCCGTGAATAAACACAAGTAATGGTGCCGGTTTTACGATATTTTTAGGTCGGTAAATATCAAACTGGAGTGACTTCCCGTTGATATTTTTGTATTCAACATCTTTAATCACTTCAATGTCAGCAGGAATTTTCGGGTTATTATCTATGATCTTTTCAATCCCTATTCCTAAAGCAAGGTATCCGGGAAGGGCAAAATGATAACCAATCGGGGGGGTATCGGGGTTCATCGCCGACCAAACTCTGGGTGTAACAAGCAGGAGGCTGCATATCGCAAGGATAATCAATAATCCAATAAGAATACGCTTGAAAATCTTCATTTGTAACCTGTTTATTTTAAATATTTCTCAAAAAAAGCGGTCATCATAGCTTCAGAATATGTGTTCACACGCCGGATAACATCCATGGTATGAGGCCATAATGGCACCCTGTAATAAACGTTGGGAACCCCGAGGCTATCAAGCCGTGATTTTAAGAGATCCGATTGGCTGATCGGAACAATCTGATCTGATGTTCCATGCAGAATCATTGTGGGAGGATTATTTTTAGACAAATAATGAATCGGTGAAGCTTCCACATAGCGTTCCGGCGCCTCACTGTATGATTTGGCCAGAAATCCGGTAACCGTTGAATTTGTTCTCGAAAATTCGGTTGTAAAATCTGTTGGACCATAGATATCAACAACCGCTTTGATCCGATGTGTTGTGGCAGTCGTAGTATCATTATTTACTGACGGTTTCTTCCAGCCGTAGGCTGCCAGGAGCGCAAGATGGGCGCCTGCAGACCCTCCTACAAGAGCAATACGGTCGGGATCATACCCATATTTCTCCCCGTTTTTATAAAACCAATGAACAGCATCGGTAATATCTTCAACACATGCAGGATACGGGGCATCGTTCAGAAACCGGTAAGAGACAGTTGCTGTAACATACCCTTTATTAGCAAATGCGATGAGGTAAACCAGATAATCAGCCCGGTCACCTCCCCGCCAACCGCCTCCATGTATAAAAACAAGTAACGGGGCAGTTTTATTCAGATTTTGCGGTTTATAAATATCAAGCTGAAGCGATTTACCATTCACATTCTTGTACTCAATGTTTTTAAATTCCTGAACAGATTCCGGAATTGCAGGTTTCTTGTTGATCATTTGTTCCAGTCCAACACCGACAGCCAGATAGGTTGGGGCCAGGAAATGGTAACCCACAGGTGGTTTACCCGGATTGAAAGCCGACCAAATCCGTGGCGTAACCATAAGTGAAACAAAGATTACAATGAGCCACAAAAAACCGGAGAGTATATGTTTAAAAATTTTCGGATTCATTCAATTAGGTTGTTTTTGTCGGGACACGTTTTTTTCTGTAGAGACGCACGGCCGTGCGTCTCTACAATTATTCGGAAATTTCTTATTGATTTAATTCACCCAAAATTTCCCTGATCTGTTTGTGCAGTTCAGGTGCCGTTTCAGATCCTAATGAATTTACCTCACCGTAAGGGGCACCGTCTCTGCCATAAGTCCATGGGGCTTTTTCATCCCATTGACTTTTTGGAACAATATATCCGATTTCATCATTAGCCAGACCAAATACGAATTTATATTTCCCCTGCATCATCTCTCTGACAGCAGGGACTTCAACAGGTGCTAATTTGAAGTCCTGTCCTTCCGGCGATTCAATTCCGCCATTTAAAATTTCAGGATAAACTTCCCCGGGAAAAGTAGCGAAGGAGAGTGGTCCAATTTTGAAAACAGAAACTTCAGAACGCATTTTCATCCATCCGGTGGTTCCCCGGTCAAGAACACCTAACGCGGTTCCAAGTTCAAACATGGTATTGTCTATCGGTAAAAAGATGGTCCTGACAACCAGCGAGATCGCCGCTGTATCGATTGTTTCAATAGGTTTTTCCATAGCTTTAAGGGCCAGTAATGCCAGATTTTTTCCCTGTGCCTCCGCCTTTTCAAATGTTGGTTCCTTAAATTCCTTACCGGTGAAAGGATCTTTAATTGCCAGCCTTGGGTGTGTCGTCATTAAACCCCCGACAGCTCCATTGATATAAACTGCAACCCCGCCTATCCCTGGTTTCATCAGGCTGTCTTTATTGAAGACACCCTTTTCTACCCCTTCACGCACATAATGACAAAAATCGGAGGAGATCAGCAGATTATCACTCCAAAGTGTTTCAGGGTGATCGGCCCACGCAACCAATGAACCTAATGTTGTTCCATTCTCTTTATCAATCGCTTTGATTAACCGGAGACCCGAATCAAATATTTCAGGTTTCCGTGTATCAATCACCTGATCAGCAGCTCCGGTAAGATCCTGAGATACTTCGAGCCGCGCCGGACGGATATTCTTCACCGCCGTGAGCACCGATTTCACCACCTGGGTCTTCACATATTCCATGTACTTCCTATTTATCCCGCTCCTGTAATGGGAATCACCCCAGAGTCCCAATAAATCGGCACCCTCATGGGTGTGAGTAGAGGAGATCATCGTATAGGTTAATCCGGCTTCGGAAGGAATACGCTTTCTGATGTCGATAATATCGTCATTCATAAATCCGATCGCATCAAGAACTACGATAGCCAGACGTGTTTTTCCATCATCAAGGATCATTGTCCTGGCCCAAACATCATCATGTACGCCGTTTGCAGCGCGGCTATTTCCGAATCCCGCAATCCACACACCGTCAAAGACGCCATTCCCGTTCCCATCGGTGAATGTATCGCCATCTTCAGGATGATACTCGGCATCTTTGTTTTTGTCGGTCCAGCGATCAGAAACTTCCGGGGTAATAGGGAAAGCGGCAAACCCTGCCTTAAGCGGAGCCGGAGCCGTGTTTAATATTTTCAGATCGGCCTTGTATCCGGGATTACGATCTTTCAGATTGGAATGGATCCAATATGCGACAACGACAATAAAACCCAAAAGCAGGTAGGCCAATGCCTTGAAGAATTTTTTCATGATTTTTTATGGTATTAACAATTTCAATTTGCCTGTTTGTAATATGTTATAATTGGGGCTGGCGGCTGGCTACTGGCAACTGGCGGCTGCAAATTGCCACCAGCCAGTCTTTATTTTGCGGCCTTTTTCTTATAATGAGCTTCCCTCGCATCATCTACATCATCCATATCGGGCCCCTTCTCTATTTTGCGCCAATCGATCGTCCGGTTGTATCTCTTCATCGCCTTTTCGGCATCGAATACCCGTGGATCATTCTTTTCAAGGGTATAAGGGGTATAATCAGGCTTTGAGGTGAAGAAGTCCTGCAAAAGCGAAGCGGTCACATCGAACTGATTTACATACTTCACATTCAATATGTTGTATATAGTCTTGAGGATTGATCCGAAATTCGCATGGGTATGGGAGACATATCCTCTTTTGACATAGGGTCCCTCCATCATCAAAATTGAACGGTGTGCGTCAATGTGATCGATACCACCCTGTGGATCATCCTCTGTAATTATGACAAGCATGTTTTTCCAGTATTTGGTCCGCGACAGAAAATGCAAAATCCGTCCAACTGCCAGGTCGTTATCGGCCATAAAAGAGTGGGGATAGTAATAACCATCATCAGGTCTTATTCCTGCTCCATGATCATTTGGAACCTGCATCGTCAGAAGTGAGGGTAGTTTCTCTTTCCCCTTGATCCATTTATCGGTAAACTCCTTCTCAAACTGGTCCATCCGGTATTGGTCGGGGATATTGGTATTAAACCCCGCATAATTATGACTGGTTCTCGGAAAAAGCGCTTTTTGCATTGGAACCATCACCCCATGGGCTCCTCCGGTATTCACATCATACCACTCTTCCCGGTTATGAGCCGTTTCGTTGGCTTCACCAAAGTTGTAAAATTCAACTTTAGCCCTGTCTAGCGCTTCCCAGAGACCCCCGGTTTCGGCATAATCTTCAGGATCCATACTTCCGGTTGTCCCGGGATGACGCCTTCCCGGGGCAGATGAAAATACCTTGGCAGTTTTGGAAACACTTGAATTTGCCTCCACCCATTCGTTAGGAATAACTCCCGCCAACCAGTGATGACCATGTATTGAGGCATCACTGTCGCAATAATAATTATCTGAAAAGGAGTATTGCTTGGCTGCTTTATGGTGATTTGGGCTTATCCTGAGTTTTGGAAATTTAGCTTTCAGTGAATCGGGTAACGTATATTCATTATTTACGCCAAACCGTGCAATAGTACTGTCGCCGGTTGCATTTTTTAACTGACCAAAAACCTCGTCATAAGTGCGGTTCTCCTTGGTGATGTAAACGATATATTTGATCGGTGATTTCCTGATACCCGGTAACGGAGGCAAAGGATTTTTTCCGTCATCGGTGATCCGGGTACTTTTAAACGTATTATCAATGGATTGTTTGGTATAAATAGCTAACTGAGCGGCATCGGGATTCTCGACTTTCTGAAAACTTCCCAGCTGAATTTCGCCAATATAATCTCCCTGCGGAGGGGAAACAAATCCTTTCCCACCGTTTGGTCCTGCTCCAAGGCCACGACAAGTGATGATATAGATCTCCTTATTATCGCCGGAAAGTTGAACCCTGGTAGGGCCCCATCCTGATGGAATTAATCCTTTTGTAGTTTTTGAAGCAATATCAATAACGGCTACAGCGTTAAATCCAAGAAGCGCAACGTAAAGTCTCTTTTCATCGTTACTTAATGCCAGACCAAAAGGGAGCAATCCGCGAAATTTATCGATCCTCGAATCAACCTTAATCGGAATATCGCCCAGTAATTTATGATTTTTATAATCAATAATCGAGATATTGTCATTCGTTGCATTGGATACATACGCGAAGTGTTCACCAACAGCAATAGAATTAGGGCTTGCTCCTCCAACAACTTCGGCACCTTCGATCATATGACCTATCTGATGCCCGGTTTTGAATTTATCAACTACTTTATTGGATTTCAGATCGATTGTAAAAACGCTCATCGCATCTGGATTGTGAGGACTTCCAACACCGGGAATCTGACGACCTTCAACAACGGTTCCATTTATAGACTCTTTGGTATTATCTCCATACGGATGGTGTGAAATCATTAATGAGTCGATATTTGCAGGTGTTGCTCCGGTAATCAACGGGTAAGAATATGCCCCAACATTGGCGACAAGCGCTGTTTTTTTATCGGGACTAAGTGCCAAACCGAATGGTTGACGACCAACAGGAATCGAAGCTGTGATTTTTTTAGAGGTAAGGTCAATGCGTACCATTCTGAAATTACCGCGATCAAGTACGAGAAGCTCATTATTCGTTTCGTTCAGAACCAGATCGGAAGTAAAACTGTCAACATACTTCTGACCGTCAACGACACCGTCGAGCGAAAGTGAGTCAAGCCGGGCCAAACTTTGGATATCGTAAATAATTACTAAACCATTATCACCCCCACTTAAATAAACCGTGCGTGAATCTTTTGAAAAAGCCACACCAAGATAGGATCCATGAGATAAAGGTGATTTAATTTTTTGATCATAACTTGGGACCCTGATCCGTTCCATCGATGGGAGGTCAACAATTGTGAAAACCCCGTTGTGTAATGTTACCGATTTTTTACCATCGGGGGAGATCGCCATTCCAAACGGATCGTTAGTGATGCGGATAAATTTACCAGCGGGGGTTAAAAATCGCCCACTGGGTAAAATAGAGGTCCCCGTTTCGTTAATCACTGCAAACTTATCTCCTGCCGGAACCGTCAGAACATCCAGAGGAGTCTGCGAAAATCCTGCCTTTACAAGTACAAAAAATATTAGAAATAGAATTAACCGTAATTGTGATTTCATCAGTGTATATTTTATTTATTAGAATCCAAATGTATAACAAAGATCTGCTGTTTTTGATTTTTCTTATCTCCGGACGGGATTAACCGGTTAAATGCCATTGTTTGATCATCATTCGACCATACCAGGTTAGAGGGTTGATCAGCTGTCCGGGTAGTAATTCTTTTGAATCGCTCCCCAAACGGACGTTTTGAAACCTCGGTAATAACAACGCTGTTATCCCAAATATAAGCAATACGACTGTTATCTTTACTCCATCGCACTCCGGTTTGAACATTCGAAGGATGTTCAGTAACCTGAACAGCCTCTCCTCCTGCCGGTGAGATCAGGAAGATTTGCTGAATCCCGTTTTTATCTTTTGCAAGATAGGAAATATACTTCCCATCGGATGAGGAGCGGACCACCCCCCCACAGCCGGGATATTTCGAATCTGCCGTATGGGTCAGCCGCCTTTGAAGAGTCCCTTTGGGTGGCATCATCGCTTTAGTGCGCGTCCCTTCAAGCGGACCATATTCTCCAGGCACATTGATTGAATCGGGAATATCAACCACAAAAAGCTCATCTACCGGATTTCCATCCTTATTATTCACCTTCCCGACGAAACCCCTTGCAACCTGCATCGTTCCATCAGGCTTAGGATAACCGGAAGTGCCAACCCAACTATCGGAAGCTGCATTGCTGATCTCGTCAGACCCAGGTTTCGGATTGGGAACAACCCTGACAACGACAGCACTAAAACATGAACCAGCCACAGTTTCATCTGAATTATTATTCCGGATCACGACACGATGACGCTGATTGGATACAGCAATGGTCCGTAGATTCCATTTTACACCGGTGGAATCTTCAAGTTTCTTCATGATGGCATCGTTGTAAGTATAGCCCACCCATTTGCCATCGCGGCTCCATTCATGACGGTGGGTTCCACCGCGTAAGGCTCCGGGGGTAAATGGAAATGTTACATCGCGGGCATCCATCAGAATCGGAACATTGGGCTGATTGTCATTCACAATCACACCTGTTCTGCGCCATTGCTGATACGGATTCTTTTCAGTACAAACGGGTAATCCATGAATAAAAATCACCTTGTTTTCGATCGGGTGATAGCTGGCAGCACCTGCCCCCGGACCATAATCCTTGTTATCCTGTACCCCAAAGAGCACCTGATTTTCGCCAGTATCAACATTCACCCTCTCCACCGAAGGACTTCCTCCGATTCCGCCAACACCGGTCCGGGTATCGTAAACCAGCCACTTTCCATCGGGTGAAAAGTTGTCGTTGTTGTCAAGATCATGATTCTTCGAAGAATCCTTCGTCAGTTGAATCTCCTGTTTATAAGATTCAGAGGCGGAGCAAGCTCCTAAAGTTATCAGTACAATCAGCCATTTATAATTCACGATGCTCAGTTTTTGTAAGTTTATAAGCTATTTTTTCAGATGCTTCTCACGTTCAATATCTTCATCATCCATATCTGGTCCCTTTTCAATTTTGTGCCAGTCAATGGCTTTATTATACCTTCTCATTGACTTTTCAGCATCATAAACGCGCGAATCATTCAACTCCAGGGTATATGGCGTATAATCAGGTACAGAGGTGAAGAAATCCTGCAACAGGGAGGCCGTCACATCAAACTGATTGACAAATTTGACATTCAATATATTGTAGATGGTCTTGAGGATTGATCCGAAATTTGCATGGGTATGCGAAACATAACCTCTTTTTACATAGGGCCCCTCCATCATCAGTACAGAACGGTGAGCATCAATATGATCGACACCTCCCTGTGGATCATCTTCTGTGATAATCACAAGCATATTCTTCCAGTATTTTGTTCTGGAAAGGAAATGTAAAATCCGTCCTACAGCCAGGTCGTTATCGGCCATATACCCATGCGTATAATAATAACCATCCTGGGGACGAATACCTGTGCAATGGTCGTTGGGAACCTGCATGGCAATGAAATTCGGCATTTTTTCTTTCCCTTTAATCCACTTATCGGTAAACTCCTTCTCGAATTGGTCCATCCGGTACTGGTCAGGGATATTCACATTAAATCCGGCATAATTCAGGCTTGTCCTTTTAAAAAGCGCCTTTTGCATTGGAACCATAACAACGTGCGATGCTCCTGTTTTGGTATCGTACCACTCATCGCGCACATGAGCAGTCTCATTCGCTTCCCCGAAGTTGTAAAACGGAACTTTAGCCCGTTCAAGCGCTTCCCATAATCCGCCGGTTTCGGCAAAATCCTCCGGGTCAACAGCCCCGCCTGTCCCGGGCCAGCGCCGGCCGGGCGCCTTCGAAAAAAGCTTTGCAGTTTTTGTAGTTGCAGCATTTGCCTCAACCCACTCATTGGGTAAAACACCCACCATCCAGTGGTGACCATGGATGGATGCATCGCTATCGCAATAGTAATTATCTGAAAATGAAAATTGTCTGGCAGCCTTTATATGATTCGGGCTGATCCGCAGATTTGAGAGTTTCTTCCGCAGTGAATCGGGAAAGGTGTATTCGCAATTAATGCCAAACCGCGCCAGGGTACTGTCTCCTGCCCCATTTTTCAGCTGACCAAAAATCTCATCGTAGGTTCTGTTCTCTTTGGTAATGTAAACGACATATTTGATCGGCGATTTGCGCATTCCCGGAAGGGGTGGCAATGGATTCTTCACATCATCGGTAATGGTAACACTCTTGAAAGTGTTGTCGATGGCCAGTTTTGTATAGGTGGCCATTTGCGCAGCATCTGGCATTGGCACCTTCTGAAAACTGCCAAGTTGTATATCGATGATATAATCACCCTGAGGAGGTTCAACGAAATCTTTCCCGCCATTGGGCCCGGCCCCTAATCCGCGACAAGTAATGATATAGATCTCCTTTTCATCTTTGGACAATTGAACCCTTGTAGGTCCCCACCCTGAGGGAATTAATCCTTTGGTAGTTCTTGATTGGACATCAATAACAGCAACGGCATTAAATCCCAGAAGAGCGACGTAAAGTGTTTTCTCATCTTTACTTAAAGTAAGGCCAAAAGGGAGCAAACCGCGGAATATATCAATCCGTGAATCCACCCTGATTGGAATATCACCCAATAACTTATGATTTTTAAAATCGATAATTGAGATATTGTCATTTGTCGCATTAGAGACATAGGCATATTGCTCTCCAACGGCAATCGAATTAGGACTGGCACCTCCGACGATCTCAGCACCTTCAATCATATGCCCGATCTGATGTCCGGTCTTAAACTTATCCATTACTTTGTTAGTCTTCAGGTTAATCGTGAAGACACTCATCGCATCAGGATGGAGCGGGCTGCCAACTCCCGGGATTTTGCGACCCTCAATAACTGTTCCGTTGATCGACTCTTTCGTATTATCCCCATAAGGAAATTGGGAAATCATGATCGAATCAAAATTGGCTGGGGTGGTACCTGTAATTAACGGGTAGGAGTACAATCCGACATTGGCAACGAAGGCTGTTTTTTTATCCGGACTAAGTCTCAGTCCAAACGGCTGACGGCCCACCTTGATTGATGCAGTAATTCTTTTGGAAATCAGGTCAATACGCACCATCCTGAAATTCCCGCGATCGAGCACAAGCAACTCATTATTTGCTTCGTTTAAAACCAGGTCAGAGGTAAAACTATCCTGATATTCAAAACCATCAATAATTCCATTCAGCGATATGGAGTCAATTTTGGTTAAACTTTGTATATCATACACAATCACAGTGCCGTCATCTCCCCCACTCAAATAGACTGTTTTTGAATCTTTTGAGAAAGCCACACCCAGGAACGATCCATGAGCTAATGGTGATTTGATCTTCTTATCATAACTTGGGACCCTAATCGTTTCTAATGATTGCAAATCAATGATTGTTATAACACCGTTATGCAATGTGACTGATTTTTTCCCGTCAGGGGAAACAGCCATGCCATAGGGACCATCAGTAATGCGAACAAAACTTCCTGCCGGAGTTAATAATCGTCCGCTGGGTAAAATTGAAGTACCCCCTGGATTTAATTCGGTAAACTTATCTCCCGCCGGCACTGTGAGGATATCCACCTTATTTTGCGAAAACCCATAATTACCAGAACACAAAAAACACAGGAAAACAATAATTCCGGATAATAATCTCATAAAGAATATGTTACTTTAAATTCAGATAATTTAATACGGCTTCATTGCCAATTAATGCGTTGTCTGGCATTGGATGTTCAGTATCAAAAACCCGCAATTCATCTTCGGGCAGAATGGTGATAAAGCTTTCGTCGAATCCGTTTTTATAAGGGATATTACCAATATTCAGGTTAAGATGGTGTGCTAAAAAAGTATAGGCAACAGACCGTTTATTATATCCATAGTCATGGACTTCAGCCGGGAAATGGACATTCTCAATATGGTTTTCAGCATTATATAAGGCATAAACCTTCTGAATATAAGGATATTCAACGCGGGGAGTATTGCGGGTCCAATCGCTTCCATCCGAAATAAGCAACATGGGTCTCGGAGCACAGAGGGCCGCAATCTCCACATTATTGGTCTGATGGTTTTTGCTTTTATGGATCGGCATTCCACTTTCGCAAGTGCAACCGCCAAAGAAATGGGCTGAAACCATAACTGCGGGAACTGAAACTTTAATACGGTTATCAATTGCAGTGATTACGAAGGTTTGGGTTCC